>CAZJBC010000028.1:0-16416 GCA_964543805.1 uncultured Brevundimonas sp. | reverse complement strand
TTGTAGGGGCCGATGGCGTTGTTGTTCTGCACCCGCCAGCCGCGCTGGACGCGGACATTGCCAGCATCGTCCTCCCAGCAGACGCGGAAGCTGATCACCCGGTCGGGCTCGGCGATGCGGCGCAGGATCTGGGCGTGGTGGTAGGCTTCCTTGTCGGCGATGAAGCCGAAGATGTCCTGGGCGACCTCGCGCACCGCCTGGATGAATTCGCTCTGGCCGGGATTGCGGCGCTCGACGCCCGCCATGAACCCTTCAAGATCGACGTGATCGGCGACAGCCATGGCCCGTTCCTCCAGTTGATCGGCGGCCAGCCTACCACGCGGGCGGCGTTTTGGCGCGCGCGCAAGGTTTTCAATTCCGCCCGCCTTAGCTTAGAGGGTGGCCTTCATGGCCGACTCCGCATCGCACATAGCCCCGCTTCCCGATCCCCTGCCGCCCGAGATCGCCTCGCCGCTGGGCCCGTTCCATGGCGAAAAGCCGCCCGCGCCCGCCTGGTTCGAAGACTCGATCGCCGTCGAGCCCGAACGCTTCTTCATCACGTGCGAAGGCGCGCGCATCGAATGCCTGGCCTGGGGCGAGCGGGGCAAGCCCGGGCTGATCTTCGTGCACGGCGCCTCGGCCCACGCTGACTGGTGGAGCTTCATCGCCCCCTTCTTCGCCAAGGAGTACCGGGTGGCGGCCCTGTCCCTGTCGGGCATGGGCGGCTCGGACTGGCGCGAGAAATACACCTTTGATCTGTTCGACGCCGAGGTTGACGCCTGCGCCCGCGCCGCCGGGCTTTATGAGAGCGATGCGCTGCCGATCTATATCGGCCACTCGTTCGGCGGCGCCGTGGTCTATGTCGGCGCGCTCGCCCATCCGGAACGCATGCGCGGGACGATCATCATCGACACCGGCTTCGGCCCGCCGCCAAAGGAAAGCGCCGCCGAGGCCGCCAAGGCCGATGTGCCGCAAATCGCCATGGGCAAGATCTATCCGACCATGGAGGCGGCGTTGGCGCGGTTCCGGCTGTTGCCGCCGCAGGTTCCGGGCAACCTCTTTATCGCCGACTTCATCGCCCGCCGGTCGCTGCGGCGGGCGCCCATGCCGGACGGCTCGGGCGAAGGCTGGACCTGGAAGTTCGATCCCAATCTGTTTCCGCGCCTCGAGCGCTCGACCTTGCGCGAGTTGATCGGTCGCGAGCCCGGGCCGGTGTTCCACATCCACGGCGACCGTTCGCGGGTGATGATGCGCACCGGCGGGCGGCCCAGCCTCCTGTCGCCCAAGGCCAAGAACATCGCCATCCCCGACAGCGCCCACCACATCATGGTCGACCAGCCGCTCGCGCTGGTGGCGGCCTTGCGGGCGACCCTGGCGCATTGGCCGTAGGGGCAGGACTTCACGGGCTCTAGGCGTGGTCTGTCGACTGCAAGATTGCTTTCGCGGCGCGCCTAAAGGCGCGCAAGATCACAAAGGGGCACGAAGAACACGAAGGCGGCCCCGGATTGGCAGCTGGTGGAACTCTCAAACTTCCTTTGTGACCTTTGTGCCCCCTTTGTGAACTTGCGCGCCCCGCAGGGGCGCGCCGCGTAAGCAATCTTTCTTTTGGCGCTAGGCCAACATCTCTCGCGAGATATCCGCGCAACGGGTAACGCCGGTCAGGGCCATGGTCACCTTCATCTCGGCTCGGATCAGGTCCAGCACTTGGGCGACGCCCGCCTCGCCGCCGCCGGCGAGGGCGTAGGCCCAGGCCCGGCCCAGCAGTACGGCGTCGGCGCCAAGCGCCAGCATGCGGACCACGTCCAGGCCCGAACGCACTCCGCCGTCGGCCAGCACCTTGATGCGGCCGCCCACGGCCGCGGCTATGGCCGGAAGGGCCGAGGCCGTCGAGGGCGCGCCGTCGAGCTGGCGGCCGCCATGGTTGGAGACAATCACCGCATCGGCGCCAACATCGGCGGCCTTTTTCGCATCGTCCGGGTCCATCACGCCCTTGAGGATCAGCGGGCCCGGCCACTGCGCCCGCAGCCACTCCAGATCGGCCCAGGTCGCGGTGGGATCGAAATTGCTGCGCATCCAGGCGAAGAAATCATCCAGTCCGGTCTTGCCGCCCAGCACCGGGGCGACATTGCCCAGGCCGTGCGGGCGACCGAGCAGGCCCACGTCCCAGGCCCAGCCGGGCCGCATCAGCGCCTGCGCCACCCGGCGGAAGTCGCCCGCCAGGCCCGGGGCCCCGGCCAGGCCCGAGCGGTAGTCGCGGTAGCGCGCACCCGGCACCGGCATGTCGACGGTGAACACCAGTCGCGTGACGCCCAGCGCCTTGGCCTGGTGCAGTAGGTCGCGCATGAAGGCCCGGTCGCGCAGCATGTAGAGCTGGAACCAGCAGGGCGCCTCCAGCGCGGCTGTCACCTCGCTTAAGGAACAGGCCGACACCGTCGACAGGCAGAAGGGCACGCCCGCCGCCGCCGCCGCGCGCGCCGCCTGCACTTCGCCGCGCCGCGCCGTCAGGCCGGCCAGACCGATCGGTCCCAGCACAACCGGCATGGACAGCCGCTCGCCGAACAGGTCGCAGGAAAGGTCGATGGCCGAGACGTCGCGCAACACCCTCTGACGCAGGGCGATCGCCTCCAGGTCCGCGCGGTTGCGGCGCAGGGTGATCTCGTCGTGGGCGCCGCCGTCCAGATATTCGAACAGGAAATGCGGCAGCCGGCGGCGGGCCAGGTCCCGATAGTCGCCTGCGGAAGCGGGTTTCACGGGTGGCTCCAGACAGTGATCAAGCGCATCCCCTATGGAATTCGTCGGCCAGGGCCCGCGAGAAGTTCTAGCCGTATCGGCTCGGGCACGCCACTCGCGCCCGGCGCTCGCCCCGGCGCCCACGCTTCGGGCATCCGCCGGCGAAACCTGATCTGCGCCGTTCCGCCGTCTTGAGCCGCGTGTCAAAACCGTATAGTCGCGGGGTCACCAGTTCGAAAATTCAGACGGGACGATGTGACCATGGCCGGAAAGCCCACCGAGTATCACCGCGGCGAGATGGACATCCACGAACAGCGCAGCACCTACCATTCGTTCCTCGTGATGAGTAAGTGGGGCGCCCTGATCATCATGGTCGGCCTTCTGTTCTTCTCGCTGCTGTTCGCGGTGGGCGTCGGCTTCACCGGCGCGGCCGGCGCGGCGATCGTGCTGGGCGGCCTGGGCTTTGCCCTGCTGCGTGAAAAGCGCAAATCCGGCCACTGACGCCGCCCGTCTTCAAGCCGTCCGAATCCTGATCTAGAGTTTGCCGCCGCCCTGAGCGGCCGCAACGCAGCTTGCCTTCCCGGCTGTGCGCTCTAGAGTCCGTCCAAGGGGGACCCATGACCGTTACCATCGCCGTACTCAAGGAGCGCCTGGCGGGTGAAACCCGAGTGGCGACAACGCCGGAGACGGTGAAGAAATACGCCGCCCTCGGCGTCTCCGTGGTCATCGAATCAGGCGCCGGCGAAGGCTCGTCCATTCCAGACGCCGAATTCACTGCTGCGGGCGCCAAGGTCGTCAAATCGGCTGCTGAAGCGCTGAAGGCCGGCGACATCGTCATCAAGGTGCGCGGGCCCGACCCGAAAGAGACCGCCGGACTGAAGAAGGGCGCCGTCGTCGTCGCCCTGATGGACGCCTACAACAATCGCCCGAATGTCGCGGCCCTGGCCAAACAGGGCGCGACCGGGTTCGCCATGGAATTCGTGCCGCGGATCACACGGGCCCAGGTGATGGACGCCCTGTCCAGCCAGGCGAACCTGGCCGGCTACCGCGCCGTGATCGAAGGCGCGGCCGCGTTCGGCAAGGCCATGCCGATGATGATGACCGCCGCCGGCACCGTCGCCGCCGCCAAGGTGTTCGTCATGGGCGTCGGAGTCGCCGGCCTGCAGGCCATCGCCACCGCCCGGCGTCTCGGCGCCGTGGTTACCGCCACCGATGTTCGCCCCGCCACCAAGGAACAGGTCGAAAGCCTCGGCGCCAAGTTCACCGCCGTCGAGGACGAGGAATTCAAGAACGCCCAGACCGCCGGCGGCTACGCCAAGGAGATGAGCAAGGAGTACCAGGCCAAACAGGCCGAGCTGGTCTCCGAGCACATCAAGAAGCAGGACATCGTCATCACCACTGCCCTGATCCCGGGCCGCAAGGCGCCGATCCTGGTCAGCGCCGCCCAGGTCGCCTCCATGAAGCCGGGCAGTATCATCGTCGACCTGGCCGTCGAGCAGGGCGGCAATGTCGAGGGCGCGATCCTCGGCAAGACCGCCGTGACAAAAAACGGCGTGATGATCCTCGGCACGCCCAACCTGCCGGGCCGCATCGCCAATGACGCCTCGAACCTTTACGGCCGCAACCTGTTCGCCTTCGTCGGCCTGCTGGTCAAGGACGGCAAGCTCGCCCTCGACCTGGAAGACGAAATCCTCAAAGCCGCCCTGCTGACCAGCGGCGGCAAGGTGGTCCACCCGGCTCTGGCCGCGCCCGCCCCGGCCGCGGCAGCTCCGGCCAAAGCGAAAGCGGCTCCCGCGAAAGCCGCGCCGAAGAAGCCCGCCGCAAAGCCCGCAACGAAACCGGCCGCCAAGGCCGCGCCCGCGCCCAAGAAGCCGGCGGCCAAACCCGCCGCCGCCAAAAAACCCGCTCCCGCCAAGCCGGCCGCCAAAAAGGCCCCCGCGAAAAAGAAGTAGGACCGCGCCATGGACGTCGTTGACCCCACCGTATTCCGCCTGGCCATCTTCGTGCTGGCGATCTTCGTCGGCTACTATGTGGTCTGGAGCGTCACGCCCGCCCTTCACACCCCGCTGATGAGCGTGACCAACGCCATTTCCTCGGTGATCATCGTCGGCGCCTTGCTGGCGGCGGCGGCCAGCGGCGGAGACGCCGGGACCACCGGCTCGGTCTGGGTTTCGAAAGGCGCCGGCGCCATCGCCGCAACCTTCGCCGCCGTCAACATCTTCGGCGGCTTCCTTGTCACCCAGCGGATGCTTGCCATGTACAAGAAGAAGGACAAGGCCAAGTGATGGAGATCCTCGCCCTGGCGGGAATCGGCCTCGTCCTGTTCGGCACCGCCATCATGCGCCTCAAACCGGTGGCCGATCACTTCCGGGGCTCCCCGAGCCTTGGCAAGACGGCCAAACGCATGATCATGGCAATCATCGCGGTCGCCTCGGGCGGCGTGCTGTTTGAAAAGATGTGGGAGGCCTGGGACAAGCTGATGGTAGCGATCTCGTCCCTTCCGGGCTCCACAGGCTACGAAGCCTCCCACCTGTCGGGCGAGGCCAGAAACGCCGCCTTTACCCTCCTGATGCCGGCTGCGCTCCTTGGGCTCATGGCCGCTGCTGCGATGTTCCGCGACGTCCGCGACATCCTGGCGGGCAAGAAAGACAATGAAACTTTGAGCTCGTCGGAGCCCGATTTCGACTACCATCGCGACGTTGGTTATTGGCTGGGAAAATCCAAGTGAACCCCCGCCTCGCCAACATCCTGTACGTCCTGGCCTTCGCCACGGCCCTCGGCTGGGATGGCGCGCGGCTGATCGCCGCCGTCCTGCACCGTAACTGGCCGATCGCCGGCCTGACCGTTGCCGCCGCCCTGTTGCTGGGCGCCGTCATCCATCACCTCCTGACCAAAGCCCCCTATTCGGACGCCAGCCAGAGAACCGAGCCATGAACGCCGTCAGCATCGCCGCCGTCCTTTATCTCGTCTCCGGGGTCCTGTTCATCCTGGCGCTGAGGGGCCTCTCCAGCCCCGAGACCAGCCGCCGGGGCAACACCTTCGGCATGGTCGGCATGACCATCGCCATACTGACCACCCTGGTCACCCTGTTCACGCAAGGGCTGCTGGACACCGTCACCCTTGGCTTGATCGTCGCCGGCGTCGCGGTCGGCGGCGGGGTCGGCGCGGTGATCGCTCGCAAGGTGGCCATGACCCAGATGCCGCAGCTGGTCGCCACCTTTCACAGCCTGGTCGGCGCGGCCGCCTGCATGGTCGCCGTGGCCGCCATCTATACGCCGACCGCCTATCATATCGCCGACGGCATCGGCGAGCCGATCCATCTGGAATCCCTGATCGAGCTTAGCCTCGGCCTGGCCATCGGGGCGATCACCCTGTCCGGATCCGTGATCGCGGCGGCCAAGCTGAACGGCAACATGTCCGGCGCGCCGATCCTGCTGCCCGCGCGGCATGTGATCAATCTGCTGCTGGCCCTGACCATCGTCGGCCTGGTGGTCTTCCTGGTGATCAGCGGCGGCACGACGCCGGAAGCCAAGCTGGCCTTCTGGGGTATCGCGGCCCTGTCGGTGATCATCGGCGTGACCCTGATCATCCCCATCGGCGGCGCCGACATGCCGGTCGTGGTCTCGATGCTGAACAGCTATTCCGGCTGGGCGGCGGCGGCCCTGGGCTTCACCCTGGAAAACAACACCCTGATCATCACGGGCGCGCTGGTCGGCTCATCCGGCGCGATCCTGAGCTACATCATGTGCAAGGCCATGAACCGGTCCTTCATCTCGGTGATCCTCGGCGGCTTTGGCGCGACGGACGCAGGCGCCGGCGGCGGCGTGGTGGAAACCCGCCCGGTCAAACAGGGCTCGGCCGACGATGCGGCCTTCATCATGAAGAACGCCTCCAAGGTGATCATCGTCCCCGGCTACGGCATGGCCGTCAGCCAGGCCCAGCACGCCCTGCGCGAAATGGGCGACAAGCTGAAGGAAGAAGGCGTTGAGGTAAAATACGCCATCCACCCCGTCGCCGGCCGCATGCCCGGCCACATGAACGTTCTGCTGGCCGAGGCCAATGTGCCCTACGACGAGGTCTTCGAGCTGGAGGACATCAACTCCGAATTTGCCTCGTGCGATGTCGCCTTCGTCATCGGCGCCAATGACGTGACCAACCCCGCCGCCAAGACCGACCCCAAGAGCCCGATCTACGGCATGCCGATCCTGGACGTGGAAAAGGCCGGCACGGTGCTCTTCGTCAAACGCGGCATGAGCTCGGGCTACGCCGGGGTGGAGAACGAGCTGTTCTTCCGCGACAACACCATGATGCTGTTCGGGGACGCCAAGAAGATGGTCGAGGGGATTTTGAAGGCGCTGTAGGCGGCCGAGGGAGAATTCGCATGAGGCCTGCAATTCTGACGGCCGCCGTCGTCTTCGCCGTCGCACAAAGCGCCTGGGCCAGCGCCCCCAAAGACGCGTGGAAAGTCACCAGGGTCAAAGACCCCATTACTGGCGCCTCAAGCTGTGTGGTGACTGCAGCGGACCAGGTGAGTTCCTTCGCATTTACCCGCAGCGGCTATCTGTACCCCATCGCCGAAAACAACTCACAGTTCGGGCTTCTGGTCGGTGTCAGCACCGGCGGTCAAATTCGCCTGCCCAGCGGCGACATACTCTGGAAGGTCGACGACAAACCCTTTCGTGAACTTAAGGCGGCGGACAATCCCGTCGGAAATTCGACGGCGGCCACGTTCCCCTTACCGGCTGGCGCGACGCCCGAATTGAAGTCGGCGATGGAGACTTCCGCCCGCGCCATTGCAGGTCTTACGGCCACGAGCACTGTGGCGAGTGGCGACAAGGCCAGAGAAATCCTGGCCGAAATGTACGCTGGAAAATCCTTGTTGTTCCGCGCTGCAAACGCAGCGCCTGCCTACGGCCTGCCGAGTTCGGCCACCAACAGGGTGGGGCAGATCACAAGCGACGGACAACGACCCATCTCCATCGATCAGTCCTTTCGGTCCGGTCTGAGCCAATGCGGCATCGCGCCGGACGGGACCTTGTCTAAATAGGGAAGGAAGCGCCGACTGCGATTTACAGCGGGAAATCTTGAACAGGACCCAGCCTCGCTCAATTCGGCCCTCCGTTCCCGGACACTTCGCCCAAATTGGCCCGAAACGCCGCCGCGGCCTGCATTGCCTCTGCACATCGCGCCGATAAACCTTGGCCTTCGACGGAGGCCATCGATGCTGAAATTCCTCAAGCGTGCGGCGCTGACCCTGCTGGCGCTCTATCTCGTCGCCGTAGCCGGCCTGTACGCCTTCCAGCGGCGCATGATGTACCACCCGCCGACCGCGGCCACCTCGCCGGCTGAAACCGGCCTGCCGATCCAGGTCGTGCCCCTGACCACCACAGATGGCGAGCATCTGATCGCCTGGTGGCTGCCGGCCCAGCCGGGCAAGCCGACCCTGCTCTATTTCGGCGGCAACGGCGATTCCCTGCAGACCCAGGAAAACCGCTGGACCCGGATCGCGGCGGCCGGCGTGGGCTTCTTCGCCATCAACTATCGCGGCTATGGCGGATCATCGGGCCATCCCACCGAGGCCGGCCTGCACGCCGACGCCGAAGCCGCTTACGCCTGGCTATCGGCCCGCATCCCGCCGTCCGAAATCGTCATCCACGGCTTTTCGCTGGGCACCGGCGTGGCCAGCAAACTGGCCAGCGATCATCCGGCCCGCGCCCTGATCCTGGAGGCGCCCTACACCGCCACAGTTGATGTCGCCCAGACTCAGTTCCCGTGGGTTCCCACCCACATCCTGATGAAAGACCAGTTCCGCAGCCGCGACTGGATCGGCAAGGTGCGCATGCCCCTGCTGGTCATCCACGGCGACGCCGACAGCGTCATCGCCTTTCACTTCGGGCGAGAGCTTTTCTCCATGGCCCATCAGCCAAAGACGTTTGTCGAGATGGTGGGCTCGGACCACAATACGCTCGCCAGGGACGGTGAGTACGACCACATCTGGCGCTTTCTGGATGTTCCGTTCCAGGGCTCGACCGCCTACCAGGGCGCGCCCGTGCGGGCGATCGTGACGGGAGCAACCGATGGCCGAAGCCAAGACCAAACCGACGACCGCCTCGGTGGATGACTTTATCGCGGCCGTCGAAAACCCGCGCCGCCGGGCGGACGCTGGCGCGGCCCTGGCCATCTACAAAAAGGTGACCGGCCTTGCCCCGGTGATGTGGGGGCCGGCCATTGTCGGCTTCGGGCAAAGCTATTTTCTCTATCCGAATGGGACCAGGAGCCCGATTCCGGCGGCCTGCTTCTCGCCCCGCAAGGCCAACATGACCTTTTATGTCGGCGGCGATTTCGAAGGATCGGACGAGCTGTATGCGCGGCTGGGCAAGCACAAGAAATCCGGCGGCTGCCTGCACATCAATAGGCTCGACGACGTTGATCTGGCCGTGCTCACCGAAATCATCGCCAACCGGCATGCGGTTCTGGTCGCCCGGGGGCAGTCGTGAGCGGCCCGTCCCTGGAGTTCTGGTTCGAGTTCGCCTCGACCTATTCCTACCTGTCGGCCATGCGCATCGACGAGGTGGCCGCCAAGGCGGGCGTTGCGGTGATCTGGAAGCCGTTCCTGCTGGGGCCGATCTTCGCCGGCCAGGGCTGGCAGACCTCGCCCTTCAACATCTATCCCGACAAGGGCCGCAACATGTGGCGCGACATGGAGCGAAGGGCCGCCGCCTATGGCCTGGCCTTCGTGCAGCCCGATCCCTTTCCACAGCACAGCCTGTTGGCCGGGCGCCTGACCGTGGCGGGACTGGAAGCCGGCTGGGGCGAGGCCTTCGCCCGCGGCGTCTATGAGGCCGAGTTCGCCCACGGCCTCAACATCAGCCGCGAGGGCGTGCTGGAGGGCATTCTGTTCAAGGCCGGCGCCGACCCGGACGAGGCCTTCGCCCAGGCGGCGACCCAAGGCGTCAAGGACCGGCTGAAGGCCCAGACCGAACAGGCCATCGCCCGCCACATCTTCGGCGCGCCCACCTTCATGGTCGGCGAAGAACTGTTCTGGGGCGACGATCACCTCGAACAGGCCATCGACTGGGCCCTGTCGCGGCATCCCGCCCAGGAAAAAGTTTAACCACGAAACACACGAAACGCACGAAAACGAGGTCGGTCCGGTCACACCGGTGGCGCGGCGCCGCCGCGCCGGAATCCCATAATCTACCCGACCGTCGTGGTCGCGGCCGTCGGCCGCAAGACATGGATGACGCGCCGTACGCTCTACGCGCGGCTTTCGTGTGTTTCGTGGTTCATCTTTCTTGCCGCCGCCGGCCCAAACAAAAAAGCCGCCAGGTTTCCCGGGCGGCTCTTGGTCGTTCGAAATTCAGTGACCCTAGCGGCCGACCGGCTTCTTGGTCGGGGGCAGCAGGCCCTCGCGCTGCATGCGCTTGCGGGCCAGCTTGCGGGCCCGGCGGACGGCCTCAGCCTTTTGGCGGGCGCGCTTTTCCGAGGGCTTTTCGTAGTGCACGTGGCGCTTCATTTCCCGGAAGCTGCCTTCGCGCTGCATCTTTTTCTTCAGGGCCTTGAGCGCCTGGTCGACGTTGTTGTCGCGGACGAAAATCTGAACGATGACCCTATCCTCCGAAGTCGCCCGGCCCAATGACCGGGAAACAGAAATACCTGAACCGCGCGGCAAATCCGGCGGAATTGGCGGGGCTGATAGCAGAGCAGCCCTTGCCTGTCTACGGTTTGGATAACGGTAGAAGGGGACATTTACGTTGCGCTATCGCTCGGCTGCGCCTCGCTGCTTGAGCGCGGGACGTTGCGCCACTGCTCGGCTGCGCCTTGCTGCTTGAGCGCGGGTCGTTGCGCTATCGCTCGGCTGCGCCTCGCTGCTTGAGCGCGGGACGTTGCGCCACTGCTCGGCTGCGCCTCACGGCTTGAGCGCGGTGGGGGACAGAGTATGGTGCGGCTATGACCGACTGGGCCGACCAGACCGAACAACGCCTGCTCGATGCGGCGCTCGCCTTCGCCGGCGAGATGGGCTGGAGCCAGGCCATGGTGGATCGCGCCGCCCGGCGAGTAGGCCTGTCCAGGGGTGAGACCGAGCTGTTGCTGCCCCAGGGCGCCCGCGATCTGGCGGCCCTGTTATCACGGCGGCATGACGCCCGCGCCCTGGCGACGCTGTCGAAGATCGACGCCTCGAAGCTGAAGATCCGCGAGCGAATCGCCCGCGGCGTCGAGGCGCGTCTGGAGGCGGCGATCGAGGACGAAGCGGCCCTGCGCCGCTGGGCGGGCTTTCTGGCCCTGCCCACCCACATGCCGCTGGCCCTGCGGCTGGTCTGGGAAAGCGCCGATCACATCTGGCGCTGGGCCGGCGATACGGCCACCGACGAGAATCACTATTCCAAGCGGGCCATCCTGTCGGGAATTCTGATCTCGACCCTGGCTGTGCGCCTGTCGAGCGGCCCGGAAGCCGCCGCCGCCGAACTTTCGGCGCGGATCGACAACGTTATGGCCTTCGAAAAGTGGAAGGCCGGTCTCCATCCGGCCCTGGCGGCCTCCGCCGCGGCAGCCGCCCTGGGGCGATTGCGCTATCGCTAATTGAATCGCGGAACAACGTTCACTGGAAACGGCTCCTTAAGGCGCCGGGTCCATAGTCTCCCGGTCTTGAACGACCAGAGGGGGACGGCGATGGAGCCGGCCGCAACCTACGCCGCCGTCGCCCGTGCGCGGGAAAAGGAAATGCCCGTGCGCGTTTTCCTGGCGATGTTCATCGCCATGGCGAGCTTTGTGCTGGCGCCGTCGGTGTGGCCCGTCACTTGGCTATGCGCGGTCTGCGCCTATCAGCTGATCGACCGCGGCATCACCCGCGAGCTCGAGGCCTATGCCGACGAAGCCCTGCCGGCCCATCTGAAGATCGCCTACGTCATCTCAACCATGGGCTCGTCGATCGTCTATACGGCCATCACCCCCTACCTGTGGTTCATGGGCGGCGAGGCGGGCCAGTGGTTCGCGATCATGGCCTCCTGCGGCGGCATGCTGCACGTGGCCCTGCGCACCTATCCGTCGCGGGCGGTGATGATGGCCGGCGCCCTGCCGCATGCGGCGTCCCTGTTCGGCCTTCCGGCGCTGTACGTTCTGACCCGGGGCGATCACAACCTGATCAGCCTGGCGATGATCCTCATCGGCGCCATGCTCTACATCGCCCACCTGATCGCCGGCGCCCAGCAGTCCGGCGCGGCCATGGCCGACCTGCGCCGCGCCACCGCCGAAGCCAATGAGGCCCGCGATCTGGCCGAGCGGGCCAGCGCCGCCAAGTCCCAGTTCCTGGCCACCGTCAGCCACGAAATCCGCACCCCGATGAACGCCGTGCTGTCGGCCGCCCACCTGCTGAAGCGCACCACCCTGACCGAAGACCAGGCCGCCCACGTCGCCATGCTGAACAATGGCGGCGAGGTGCTGGTGGCGCTGCTCAATGACGTGCTGGATATTTCCAAGATCGAAGCGGGCAAGATGGATCTGGAAGAGGCGGCCTTCAATCTGCCCGAAGCTCTGGACGCCCTGGTCGCTCTTTACGGCCCGCGGGCCCAGGCCAATGGTGTGGCGTTGATCATCGACAAGGCCGGTGATCTGCCCGGCGTCATCCGCACCGACCCGCTGCGCCTGCGCCAGATTCTGTTCAACCTGTTGTCCAACGCCGTGAAGTTCACCGATCACGGCGCGGTCACCCTGAGCGCTCGCCGCTACAGCGCCGGCGGGGCCGACTGGCTGGGCGTCGATGTGCGCGACACCGGTTGCGGCATCGATCAGGAAGCCATGGGCCGACTGTTCGGCAATTTCGAACAGGCCAAGGCCGCGACAGCCCGCAGCCACGGCGGCACCGGACTGGGCCTGGCGATTTCACGCCGGCTGGCCACCCTGATGGGCGGAGACCTGACTTGCGAAAGCACGCCGGGCCAGGGCTCGATTTTCCACCTTTCGGTTCCGCTGATTGAAGCGCCCGCACCGCTCCAGCGCGCCGATGGCCGCGCCGCCAACGATCCGGACGGGCTGCCGTCCCTGTCGATCCTGGTCGCCGAGGATCATGATGTGAACCGCCGCATCGTCGCCCTGTTCCTGGAGCCCCTGGGGTGGCGCCTGACCATGGCGCTGAACGGCGCCGAGGCGGTCGAGATGGCGGGCAAGCAGGTGTTTGACGCCATTCTCATGGACATGCAGATGCCGGTCATGGGCGGTATCGAAGCAAGCCTGGCGATTCGCGCGGGGATTGGACCCAATGCGAAGACCCCGATCGTCGCCCTGACCGCCAACGCGCTTGGCCACCATCGTGACGCCTGGAAACCGGCCGGCGCCGCGGCCTTCCTGACCAAGCCCATCGATCCGGAACTGTTGGTCGAAACCTTGATTTCGGTCAGCGAACCACGGCGGGCTGAAGCAGCCCGTGCTGTCGCCTAATCGCAGCCCTTCGCGGGGAGCCTTGCGTTTTTCCCTTGTCAGGGACCTCAAGTTTTTTTAGACGCATTCGTCCAATTTTCCCATGAATGCGTGCATCGCCGCTTATGACCCCAGGCAAGCTTGTCCAACTCGGCGTCGCAATCCTCGTGCTGGCGGGCGTCTGCGTGGGCGGCGCCATCTGGTGGCGCGACAAACAGACCTATGAGACCACCGACAACGCCTATGTGGAGGCCGAGACCGTGTCGGTCGCGCCGCAGATCGACGGTTATGTCGCCGACATCCTGGTTCAGGACAACGAGCGGGTAATCCCCGGCCAGGTGCTGGTGCGGCTGGATCCGGCCGACGCCCAGAACCACCTCAGCCAGGCCCAGGCGAGTATCGAGGCCGCCCAGGCCGCCGTCCACAATGTGGATGACCGGGGCAGCATGGAACAGGCGATGATCGATCAGCGCCAGGCGGCGATTGTCCAGACCCAGGCGGCGGCCGAGCAGGCCAGACTGGATCTGGAGCGCTATCGCTCTCTGGCCGGGCGCGGCTACGCCACCCAGCAACAGCTGCAGCAGGCCATCGCCGCCGCCGCCCAGACCGATGCGGCCGTGACCGAAGCACGCGCGGCGCTGGAAACCGAGCGGCGCACCTCGGCCTCGCTGGCCTCATCCCGATCGCAGTCCCAGGCTCAGGTTCTGGCCGCCCAGGTTTCCGCCGACAAGGCCCGCATCGACCTGGACCGCACGGTCATCCGCGCCCCGGTCGGCGGCGTGGTCGGCGCCCGCTCGGTTCGCCCCGGCCAGTATGTGCGTCCCGGCGCGCCGATCCTGGCGGTGGTGCCGCTGGGCCAGACCTATGTGGTGGCCAATTTCAAGGAAACCCAGGTCGCCCGCCTGCGCATCGGCCAGCCGGTCACCATCCACGCCGACGCCTTTGGCTCGGCGGCGATTACCGGCCGGGTGGAAAGCTTCGCGCCCGCCACCGGGTCGGAATTCGCTCTGATCCCGGTCGAGAACGCAGTCGGCAACTTCACCAAGATCGCCCAGCGTCTGCCGGTGCGCATCGCGCTGGACAAGGGCTCGAACCTGGCCGCCGCCCTGCGGCCCGGCCTGTCGGTCACGGTGCGGGTCAATGTGAAAGGCCAGGGCGGGGCCAGCTTCGCCGATTCGGCCACGGGCTCGCAGATGGCGGCCAGTCAAAAAGCAGCGGCGCCCTGAAGCCATGACAGCCCCTGCCGCCCCCTATGCAACCGCCCCGATCGAACGCGATCTGGTCAAGCTCTATCTGGGGTTCGCCGGCATGGTGGTCGGCCAGTTCATGGCCATTCTGGACATCCAGATCGTCGCCGCCTCGATCGCCCAGATTCAGGCCGGCGTCGGCGCCACGGCCGACGAGATCGCCTGGATCCAGACCATCTACCTTTTGACCGAGGTGATGATCATGCCCCTGTCGGCCTACATGTCGCGGCTGTGGGGCACCCAGAAGATGTTCATGACCTGCTGCGCGGCTTTCATGGTCACCAGCGTCTGGGCGGGACTTTCCACCAGCATCGACATGATGATCGTCGCGCGCGCCCTGCAGGGTCTGGCGGCCGGCGCCATGATCCCGGCGGTCTTCGCCACCGCCTTCACCGCCTTCCCGCCCGAGCGGCGGATAAGCGCCAGCGTGATCATCGGCATGATCGTCACCCTGGCCCCCACCATCGGCCCCACCCTGGGCGGCCACCTGACCGAGGCTTTATCCTGGCGCTGGCTGTTCTTCATCAATGTGCCACCGGGCCTGCTGGTGCTGTTCCTGGTCGGCCGCTGGGGCGATTTCGACAAGGGCGACCCGTCCCTGGCCAAGGGCGTCGATTGGCCGGGACAGGGCGCCATGTCGGTCAGTCTGCTCTCCATGCAGTACGTGCTGGAAGAGGGCGCCAAGAACAGCTGGTTCGCCGATGATTCCATCCTGTGGCTGACGGTGCTCAGCGTCGTGGCCGGCGCCTTCTTCGTCTGGCGCCAACTGACCTACCGCCAGCCGATCATTAACCTGCGCATCTTCGCCGACCGCAATTTCGCGCTGGGCATGTTCGTCGCCCTGGTCTCGGGCATGAGCCTGTTTGGCGGCACCTTCATCCTGCCGCTCTATCTGGGCCAGATCCGGCACTTTTCGGCAGCCCAGGTCGGCACCACAATGCTGGTCTCGGGCGTGACCATGTTCTTTTCGGGCCCGGTCTGCCGGCTGCTGCTGCGGCGGTTTCCGACCCGGCTGTCGATCTTCGCCGGCTTCATGATCACCGCCTACGCCGTGGGCCGGGGCATGCATGTGACCGACGACTGGGGCTTTTCGCAGTTCCTGGTCATGCAGATGCTGCGCGGCTTTGGAATCATGGTGGCGATGATCTCGGCCCAGCAGCTGACGGTCTCGACCCTGCGTCCCGATCAGATCAAGGACGGCTCGGCCATCCTCAACCTGACCCGCAACGTCGGCGGCGCCCTGGGCCTGGCCCTGATCTCGACCGTGCTGATCATCCGCACCCGCGTGCATTTTTCCGAGATCTCAGCCGCCATGGGTCAGGCCGGCGGCCAGGGTCAGGCCATGCTCAGCGGCCTGACCGACCTGATGACCCAGCAGAACCTCACCAACCCGGCCGGCGCGGCTAACAAGGCCGTCTATGAACTGATCAACCGGGACGCCGCGGTCCTGGCCTTCGGCGACACCTATTTCTGGCTGTCCATGGCCGCCGCCGCCGCCGGAATCGTCGCTCTCTTAGCGAAATCCCCCAAGCGGGCCTCCCCCCAACCCACCCCCGCTGTCCTTACAGGAGCTCACTGACATGCCCCGCGCCGTAGGCCAGATTGACCGCGCCAAGAGTGAGGCGATCCTCAACGCCGCCGGACGAATCCTCGCCCAACAGGGATTCGCCGCCCCCATGTCGGCGATCGCCCGCGCCGCGGGGGTTTCCAAACAGACCATCTACAATCACTTCGGAACCAAGACCGACCTGGTGCGCGCCCTGGTGGCCAAGCGGGTCGGCATGGTCACCGCGCCTCTGGACGCGCCCGGCGCCCTGGACCATCCGATGGAGACCCTGCAGGCCTTCGCCCGGGTGATGCTGGAACTGGTCGCGGCGCCCGGCGGCCTTGGCCTGATGCGTCTGGTGATCCAGAGCTCGGGCGAGATGCCGGACCTGGCGCGCGATGTCTATGAAAGCGGCCCGCGCGCCAGCCGCGCGCGCCTGGCCCGTTTTCTGGCCGCCGAGACCAAGGCCCGGCACGCCGAAAAGCACGCCCACGATACGGC
>CAZJBC010000027.1:4908-16481 GCA_964543805.1 uncultured Brevundimonas sp. | reverse complement strand
CTGTACGAATCCGGCAAGGGTGTGCCGCAAGATTACGCGCAGGCTCACATGTGGTATAGCTTGGCCGCTGCCCGGGGCAACGTCGATGCGACCACGCGGCGCGACGTCCTCGCCGCCAAGATGACCCCCGCCCAGCTCGCTGAAGCCCAGCGCCTGGCGCGGGAGTGGAAGCCTCAGTGACGCCGAGGCGGGCCGGGCGGAGTCCCAACCCCTCACCTCCCATGGAAATGCGGGACAGGAGCGCCAATCCCCTGTGCCAAAATCAGCAATTGAGCGCGACCGGAAGCTCAGGGGCAACGCTTGCCAGGGCTGGGGTCGAGAGTTCGAATCTCTTCGACCGCTCCAATTTTTCGAGGAATATTCCGACAGTTAGAGTCGAACCCATAGCCATGCGCAGGGTTCTGCGTAGGTAATCGGTCGGATTCCGCGTCAGTGTACTAGCGACCAAACGCCGCCATTGTTCTTAAAGGGGTCGAAAACCAAAGGGGGGACGCAAAGCGGAACGGCGACCTTCTGTCCTCGGCTCCAAGATCGACAGACCTGTGCGGGTTAACGCCGCTTGTCGCCCATCAGGCATACAATGCTGCTGAAGAACAGATAATGCCGAAAACGTGTGCCGTTGACGGTTGTATTTTGTGATAGCGTAGCTTGGGGGTGAGTTACGGTTTTTGCCTGAGACGGTTCAATTTAGTAGCACTGATGCCGGGTACGGCTTTCGCCTTGCGAGTCTCCGGTTTGATGAAAGGCCCTCGTTGGCCGCGCCGCTCCATCCAGATGTTACGATCAACCTCGCCCTGGCGGTGATTACTTCATCCGCCGCGCCTCTGCTGCTTCTTGACGCTGATCTGACCGTGGTGGCGGCGAGCACGTCTTTCTGCCTAGCGTTTCGGATCGATCCCGAAAACATCCGCGACTTCAAAATCTATGAACTCGGGCAAGGCGAGTGGGATCGGCCCCAACTGCGTTCGTTGCTCAAGGCCGCAAGCCGAGGGTACGCGGAATTCTCAGGCTATGAGATGGATCTGGTTCGCGCGGGCAGGGAAACCCGTCGTCTGGTCCTGAGCGCCGAGAAGCTCGATTATGGAGATGAGGACAATATCCGGCTTATCCTCACGGTCGCCGATGTCACCGACGCCCGGCTGGCGGAAAAGCTGAAGGACGATTTGCTCCGGGAAAAGGCAATTCTCCTTCAGGAAGTCCAGCACCGGGTGGCCAACAGTCTGCAAATCATCGCCAGCGTGCTGCTGCAAAGCGCCCGGAAAGTACAATCAGATGAAACGCGCACCCACCTCCAGGACGCGCATAGCCGCGTCTTGTCGGTGGCGGCGCTTCAAAGGCAGTTGGCCGCGTCGCGGTTGGGCGACGTGCAGCTACGCCCCTATCTGACCGATCTTTGCGAAAGCCTAGGCGCATCGATGATTGCGGATCGGGACCAGATTTCGCTTCATGTCAGCGCCGACGACAGCGGTGTGGGCGCGAACATTTCCGTCAGCCTTGGCCTGATCGTAACCGAGCTGGTCATCAATGCGCTTAAGCATGCGTTCCCCGACCACCGGCGCGGCAAGATCAACGTCGACTACCGCGCCCATGGGCTTCAGTGGGTGCTTTCAGTCGGCGACGATGGCATTGGCATTCTCAATTCGCCAATAGGCAAGCCCGGGCTTGGCACCAGCATTGTCGAGGCCCTGTCGCGTCAACTGGAGGCGAGGCTGGATGTTTCCGATTCCAACCCGGGGACCTTGGTATCTGTGATCCATTCCCAGGCCGGGGTCTTGTCGGCGGTTCCTTCCAAAGGTCGGCCGGTCTAGCCAAGTTGGCTATCGATCGCGTTCAAAAGCTTCGTGTTGTCGGCCCAGGGTCTGGAGCCAGAATTTGTTCCCCTATCAAGGCGAAGGGGCCACGAAGTCATATGCTTTCGACCTCGCTATGCCCAAGCGCTTGAGCTCCCTGGCTATGTAGGCGGCCAAATTCTTGGCGTCATCGATCGCGTGGCGCTGAAGATGCAACGTCTTGTAGCCAGTAGCAGCGATCCGAGCCGGTGCGTCTTTCATTACCCGTTCCATAGCCGCGAGGAGCAAGGAAAACTGGATTGGTTTGGCCACCAGTTCATCCATGCCGGCCGCCCGATAGGAGGCCGCATCTTCTGGTGAAGTATTGCAGGTCACCGCAATGATCGGCGTGCGGACCCGTCCGCCTTCGAGTTCCTTGGCCCGAATGAGTCGGGCGGCGGTCACGCCATCCATCTCAGGCATCTGGATATCCATGAGGATGAGATCCCAGTCGCCTAGTTCCCACGCCAGGACCGCCTCAGCACCGTTATTGACGACGGTGGGACCTCCACCGAAGAACGCGAGAAGGGCGCTGAAAACCTTACGATTTATCTCATGATCGTCGGCCACCAATATGTGGGTGTCGGGCCCGACAGAGGGCGCGCCGCAAACCGTCTCAACCAGCAGATCAGATTTGATCACTCGCGGCATAACGAACCTCCCGGTTCAGAGCCTCCGGTGCTTCAGCGCACCATTCGTTGTTGGGAACGCAGAATAATCGCTGCCCAATCGGACCAACGGGCCGCCTACGGCTTAGTTCCGCACCGCCCTTGGAAAGAGTCACATGACGGCTGCGGACCGCGCCGCGCGCTGGGGTGGGGATTTCGAATCTCATCGCCCCTCCAACTTTTCGAAGCCGGGGCCCGCGGGCAGGACCGCTCGACGTCCAGCTACTTCCCGTCGACCGTGAACGCCAGCAGCACATTGTCCGGGCCGCTGCTGCCTGAGAAGCTGTTGAAGCCGGCCATCAGGAAGGCCATGTCGCCGGCCAGCGTAATGCCCGTGGCGTCGAGATTGCCGCCGCGCTGATTCTTGACGCCATTGACGGTGTCGTAGTGCTGGGCGCCGGTGTCGAAGTCCCAGATCTTGGCGCCATCGGCGACCGTGAAGGCGCGTACGTGGCCGTCCTGGTTGACGCCGTAGAGCACGCCGTTGGCCAGGGTCGGCGGACCGGAATAGCCGCCGCCGCGGGGCGCGCAATTCGGAGCATAGGTGCAGACCCCCGTCGGTGCGACATGCTGCCAGACCCTGCTCCCGTCGGTGAGCTTGAGCGCGGTCAGCGAACGCGGTGAGCCGCCTGGCGCGTTTTTCAGATCCTCCGCGCCCTGGTTGACGGCGACGTAAAGGTGGTTCCGGTCCGCCGCCATGCCCCATTCGACACCGCCCAGGGACGAGCCCATGCCGATGCGGGTCTGCCACAGGATGTCGCCGCCGTGGTCGGGATCGAGCGCATAGACCTGGCCTGACTTCTGGCCGGCGAACAGACGGTCCTTGCCGTTCGGCATCTTGACGAGGATCACCGAGGCGCCGAAATCATGGTCCGGACCTACGGCGACCGGGCAGTTGGCGACGCCCGGCCGGTTGCAGCCGACCAGGAAGGAATCGTCCCGCGTCGCCTGTTTGTGCCAGACCATGTGGCCGTCCTTCAGCGACATGGCCTCGACGCCATCGGTATAGTCTTCCTTGATGTCCGTGTAGGTATCGCCGGTGGCGATGTAGAGCACGCCGCGCTTTGGATCGATGGTCGGCGAATTCCAGATCGCCGCGCCCGCCGGGCCGTACATCTGGGTTCCCGCCGAGTTTTTCTTGAACGGCGCCGGCGCTGTCGGGATGGCGTAGGTCTTCCATTTGATCCGGCCTGTGGCGGCGTTCACCGCGACGACCGAGCCGCGGAACGTACAACACTCATAGGCCACCGTCGTGCCGGTGAACTCCTCGAGCGAGGAGACAGGCACATAGAGCATGCCGTGATAGAGCGTCGGCGCGCCGGTCAGGATGGCGCGCGGGTGGGCCTCGACCCGGGTTTCCCACAGTTTGGCGCCGGTCCCTGCGTCGAGGGCATAGAGGTTGCCCTTCTGGTCGCCGAAATAGGCGGCGTAGTGCGAAGGCGCGGTAGCCAGCGCCCCGATGGAGACGGTCACCCGCATGCCGGCGTCGGCGTCAAAGCTCCAGGCCACGCAGCCCGTGGCGCGGTCCAGGGCATAGGCCCGGCCCGAGGACGAGGTGACGAAGACCCGGTTGCCGACTTGCGTCGGCTGCCCATAGCGGCCGCCCTCGTAGGCAAAGGCCCATTTGACCTTCAGTCGGGGCGCGGTGGCGGCGGTGATGGTGGTGGCGGCGGCCTGGCGGTTGTTGGACTTGGCGGGGCTCCAGCCGTTCCAGGCCGGGCCCGCGGGATTGAACCGGTTCGCGGGCGCGCAACGGTTGGCCGCTTCCTTGGCGACGTCAAAGGTGGCGTCCGGCGCCCGGCCGCTGACGAAGGTGGCGATCTGGGTGATTTCCACATCGGAGAGGCCCGCGGCCATGGGCTGCATGTCGCCGCTCTTCAGGGCCTTGACGATATCGGCGCCGAACATGGCCGACAAAGCACTACGGGGAGGAGCGCGATCGATGGGCGGCTCGTGGCAGCTCTTGCAGTGAGCGTTGAAAAGGAGCTCGCCGGCGGAAGGCCCAGCCGGAGCGGCTCCGCCGCGTCCCTGACCGGGCGTCGGCGTCTGGGCGGGCTGGCTCAGCGCTGCGGTGGCGGCGAGCGCGCCGGCGACGGCCAGGCCGGCCGCGGTCCAGGACCATTTCATTGTAACCACCCCTCGTATTTTTCTTTGCAGGCTAGTCCAGCTTTGCCGGCTTGGCGATGCGCCTATGGCCGCAAGTGAACGATCGTTCTAAAAGAAGGCCATGGCCGAAGCCGCCCGCATCAATCCGAGAACCTTTTTCACCGAGGCCGAATGGTCGAGGCTGAACGCCCGCTCGGTCTGGGTGGGGCCGGCGCTGGTGTTTCACTGCTGGGCGATGATCGCCTGCGCCGGAGCCATGGCGGTGGTCTGGCCGGTGACGATTCCCCTGGCGGTCATGCTGATCGGCGGCCGCCAGCTGGGCCTGGCGATCCTGATGCACGATGCGGCGCACCGGGCCCTGCATCCCGATCCGAAGATCAACGACTTCCTCGGCAAATGGCTGTGCGATCCGCTGCTGGCGCAATACCGGCCCTACCACCTCAATCATCACCGCTTCGCCCAGCAGGACGAGGACCCCGACCTGGTGCTGTCGGCGCCCTTTCCGATCACCCGGGCGTCGCTGAAGCGAAAGATGATCCGCGACCTGACCGGCCAGACCTATTTCAAGCAGCGGTTCGCCTCGCTCTCCATGTCCCATGTCGAGGGCCAGAGGCCCAGCCGGGCGGCCTCGATCTGGGCGGCGATCAAGGCGCGGCGGCGCACGATCCTGGGCGGGGTTGTCTGCACCGCGGCGCTGGCGCCGTTCGGCCTGTGGTGGGCCTGGGCGGCGTTGTGGTGGCTGCCGAGCGCCACCTGGCTGCCGCTGGTCACCCGCCTGCGGAACATCGGCGAGCATGCCTGTATCGCCCAAGGCGAACCCGACCCCCTGCGCCAGGCGCGCACGACGCGGGCCAATCTAATCGAGCGGGCGCTGATCGCCCCCTACTGGGTCAACTATCACTGCGAACACCACATGTTCATGTACCTGCCCTGCTATCGCCTGCCTCAGGCGCACCGGCTCTTGCGCGACAAGGGCGTGCTGGCGCGCATGGAGGTACGATCGGGCTATGGCGAGATGCTGCGCCTGGCGGCGCCGGCCTGATTGACCCCGGTGAATCGCCTGTCCCTGCTGGTCACCGGCCTGGTGCGAAACGGCGCAGCGACCCTGGCCGCGGACGTGGCGCGCCTGGGCGCGGCGCTCGCGGGCGTTGGCGAAATTCACTGGTTTCTGATCGAGTCCGACAGCAGCGACGGGACCCTTGCGGCCCTTGAGGCCCAGGCTCTGGCGACGCCGAATTTTCGTTTTCGCTCTCTGGGCGCGCTGGAGCCGGGACTGCCCCAGCGTTCCGAGCGCATCGCCCATTGCCGCAACGCCTGCCTGGCCGAAATCCGCGAGCATCCGGCCTATCGGGAAGTGGACTTTGTGGCCGTCGCCGATTTCGACGGCGTCAATGAGCTGATTTCCGCCGAGGCGATCGCCAGCTGCTGGACCCGGTCCGACTGGGACATGTGCGCCGCCAACCGCCTTGGCCCCTACTACGATGTCTGGGCCCTGCGCCATCCGGCCTGGTCGCCGAACGACTGCTGGGAGCAGGTGCGCTTTCTTGTGGCCCACGGCGCCGACCCGACCCGGGCGGAAAGCGCGGCCGTCCACTCCAGAATGATCACCCTGCCGCCTCAGAGCGACTGGATAGCGGTCGATTCGGCCTTCGGGGGACTGGCCATCTATCGGCGCGAGGCGCTGAGCCACGGCGCCTACGCCGGCCTGACCAAGGACGGCGGGATCGTCTGCGAGCACGTGGCCCTGCACGCGGCGTTGCGCAGCGCCGGCCGCCGGCTGTTCATCAATCCGGGCCTGATCGGCGGCGGCGTCAATGAACATTCGCGGCCAGCTCTGGACCAGCCGGACCTTAATGCGATCAGCCTCAGTCCCGAGCAGGCCCTGTCAGTGACGGCCTCGCTGCTGGCGGGCCTGCCGCAATACGCGGGCGCTGTCGAACAGCTGACCGCCCAGGCCCGCGCGCATCTGCAGACCGACAGCCCGGTGGTGAACAGCGAGCGGGCCCTGTTCGGCGGGCTTTCGTCGCGGCAAATCTTCACGCGCATTTATGAAGAAGGTCACTGGGGCCGCTCATCGGCGCCCGACCAGACCTTCTATTCCGGAACCGGCTCGCACGACGCGGCGGCGGTTGGGGCCTATGTTCAGGCCCTGAGCACGCTGTTTTCCCAGTTCGCGCGAAAGCCGGATGTCGTCGATCTGGGCTGCGGCGACTTTGCCGTCGGCTCGCAGCTGCGCGCCGCTTGCCGCGGCTATATCGCCTGCGACATCGTCGAGCCGCTGATCGCGTTCAACCGCGAGCGGTTTGCCGGGCTGGACGTGGATTTCCGGGCGCTGGACCTAGCGCGGGATGTTTTGCCGCCGGCCGATGTGTGCCTGGTGCGCCAGGTCCTGCAGCACCTGTCCAATGCCGAGATCGCCGCCGCCCTGCCGCAGCTGGCCGGCCGGTACCGGTTCCTGGTGGTGAGCGAACACCTGCCGGCCGATCCCAACTTCATTCCCAATCTCGACAAGCCGACCGGGCGCGATTCGCGGCTGCAGATGAAAAGTGGCGTGGTGCTCACCGCCGCTCCGTTCAATTTCCGGCCCAGCGGCGCCCATGTGCTGTGCGAAGCCATGGAAGGCAATGGCGTGATCCGCACCCTGCTTTACGAGCTGGGCTGAAAATCACGCGGCGAGATTGCCGCGCCGCAGGTTGCCCGATAACGTGCCGAATGAAGAAAAGACGCGGGACACAACGGCGTCGAACGGGGTGGGTGACATGAGCAAATCGATTCTTCGCGCGGGCCTGGCGGGCGTCATGGCGCTGTTGGCGTCCATGCCGGGGGCCCTGGCGGCGACGCCGGGCGCGGCAAGCAAGGCGGCGCCGAAGGCCGCCGCCCATGCGCCGACCGAAACCAAGTGGAAATACTGGGGCGGCGATGCGGGCATGACCCGCTATGTGCCGTTCGAACAGATCAACAAAGCCAATGTCTCCCGGCTCAAGATCGCCTGGCGCTGGACCGCCGAGTCCACCGGCGGCGCCCTTTCCAACAACTTCAAGGCCACTCCCCTGCTGGATGACGGGGTGCTCTATGTGCCGTGGCTGAACCATGGCGCGGCGGCCATTGACGCCGGCACCGGCAAGACCATCTGGACCTACGAGCCGCAGCCGGCCGACATCGGCAGCGGGGCGGGCACGCTCGCCCCCCGCAGCCTGGCTTACTGGACCGATGGCAAGACCAAGCGGCTTTTCCACAACTCGCTGGACGGCCGGCTGATCGCCATCGACGCCAAGACCGGCCGCGCCGCCACGGAATTCGGCAAGAACGGCCAGATCAACTTGCGCGACAATCTCGCGCCCGAGCGCCCGCAAGGCGGCGATGTGCGCTCGGTCTCGCCGGCCCTGGTGGTCGGCGACATCGTCATCGCCCAGATCATCCCCTCGCCCGGCCGCAACAAGGAAGTCCTGCCCGGCGACATCCGCGGCTATGACGTTCGCACCGGCAGGCTGGTCTGGACCTTCCACGTCATCCCCCGTCCCGGCGAGTTCGGGGCCGACACATGGGGGAACAACAGCAACACCTATGTCGGCCAGGGCGGGGTGTGGTCCATGCTCAGCGCCGACCCGGCCCTGGGCTATGTCTATCTGCCCACCGAAGACGCCTCGAACGATTTTGCCGGCGTCGAGCGGCCGGGCGATAATCTGTTCTCGGACGGCATCGTCTGCCTGGACGCCAAGACCGGCCGCCGCGTGTGGCACTTCCAGACCATGCACCACGGCATCCTGGACTATGACAGCCCTACCGCCCCGATCCTCCACGACGTGGTCAAGGACGGCAAGCGCATCAAGGCCGTCACCCTGCTGACCAAACAGGGCTTCATCTTCACCTTCGACCGCAAGACCGGCCATCCCGTTTGGCCGATTCAGGAGCGCCCGGTCCCGCAGAGCACCGTGCCCGGTGAAAAGACCTCTGCGACCCAGCCCTTCCCGACCCTGCCCGAGGCCTTCGCGCCCCAGGGCTATGACGAAAACAACCTGATCGACTTCACGCCGGCCCTGCGCGCCCAGGCGCTGGATATCCTGAAGAACTATGTTACCGGCCCGCTGTTCACTCCGCCGGCCGAGGTCAAGGGCAATATCAAGGGCTCGCTGGTCTTTCCGGGCTTCGGCGGCGGCGCCAACTGGAACGGGGCCGCCTTCGATCCGGACACCGGCGTCCTCTATATCCCGACCCGAAACCGGCCCAGTTTCGTGGGCGTGACCAAGGGCGATCCGGCCCGCACCAACATGGCCTATGTGGAGACCAACAACACCACCGCCATGGGCCCGCAGGGCCTGCCCCTGTTCAAGCCGCCCTACAGCGAGCTGGTGGCCATGAACATGAACACCGGCCACAAGGTCTGGCATGTGCCGGACGGCGGCGCGCCCGATTCGGTGCGCAATGCGCCCGCACTGCAAGGCCTGGGTCTCGACTTTGACCACATGGGCCAGTTCGACATCCGGCCCGGGCCGCTGCTGACCAAGGACCTGCTGTTCATGGGCGAGTCGGGCACCATCTCGGCGAGCCGCGGCGGGTCAATGTTCCGCGCCTATGACAAGAAAGACGGCAAGACCGTGTTCGAGGTTCCGCTGCCGACCCTGTCGACCGGCGCGCCCATGGCCTACATGCACAAGGGCCGCGAATACATTGTCGTGGCGGTCTCGGCCCCCGGCAAGCCGGCGGAAATGGTCGCCCTGACCCTGGACGGCGCCAGCGACAACGGGCCGTTGCCGTCCGGCGGCGCGCCGGTCTGGCCGGCTCCGCCCTCGACAGCCACGGCGGCCCAGGCGGTCACCGCTACCCCGGCCGAACTGACCCAGGGCGCGGCCCTGTTCGCCCGCAACTGTTCCGGCTGCCACGCCGCCGACGGCAAGGGTGGAACCGGACCGTCGATCACCGGCCGCACCGACTTTGACAACATCAAGCGGGTGATCGGAGCCGGATCCGGCGAAATGCCGCCCTTCGCCTCAAGCCTGTCGCCGGCCGATATCGACGCCCTGGCCAAGCACCTGGTCAAGACGCTGGGCCCGCCGCCTGGCCGCGGCGGCGGCGGCCGTGGCGGAGCGCCGGGCGTGGCCGGTGCGGCCGGACGCGGCGGGGCGCCAGGTCGTGGCGGCGCGCCGGCCGACGACTAGGGGCGCTGGCAGCGTCAGGCCGCCTGGGCGGTCTGAGGGCGGCCGTGAATAGCGATGTCCGCCAGGGTGTCGTAGAGCCGGTCCATGACGATCGGCTTGGTCAGGACCGCGTCCAGGCCGGCCGCCAGATATTCGCGGACCTGATGGTCCATGGCGTTGGCCGTGACCGCAACGACGGGCGTGGCGGGTCTGCCCTGGTCGCGTTCCAGGGCGCGGATTTCCCGGGTCGCCGAAACCCCGTCCAGCACGGGCATCTGAATATCCATCAGCACCAGATCGAACGGCTCGGCCGCCCAGGCCTCGACCGCCTGCCGGCCGTTCTCGACGACGATCGGCGCGACGCCGACGGCGTTGAGGATGGTTTTCAGAACCGTGCGATTGGTCGCGTTGTCATCGGCGACGAGCACCCGCATCAGCGACAGGTCCAGGCAGCCTTCATCCGGGTCCCCTTCGCTGGCGTCATTC
Organism: uncultured Brevundimonas sp.; assembly: GCA_964543805.1. GTDB lineage: Bacteria > Pseudomonadota > Alphaproteobacteria > Caulobacterales > Caulobacteraceae > UBA5005. The sequence goes on along the minus strand of CAZJBC010000027.1, from coordinate 6,257 downwards.
GCATTCGAATGGCCCAGCGAGACGAGAGGCAGGATGGCCCGAAACGTCGCCCCCTCGCCCAGTTCGCTGTGCACATCGATGGAGCCGCCCATCAGGTTGGCCACGTGCTTGCAGATCGCCAGGCCAAGGCCCGCGCCGCCATAGATGCGGGTCGAAGTGTTGTCAGCCTGGACGAACTTTTCGAACAGCGTCGGAAGCACATCCGCGGCGATGCCCATGCCGGTGTCGGCGACCGTGATCACCAGGCCTTTTCGGCCATCGCGGTCCGCCGTTTCGACGCGCACCGACACCTCGCCCTGTTGTGTGAACTTCAGGGCGTTTGAAACCAGGTTGTGGATCATCTGGCGAACCCGGGTGGGATCGCCCTGCCATTGGCCGGCCGCTTCGGGCGTCACCTCCAGCGAGAAGGCCAGACCCTTGGCGTGGGCCGCAGAGGCAAAGGCCGCGCAGGCGCTTTGCGATACTTGCGCTGCGTCGAAGGCGACATCCTCCAGCTCGACGCCGCCCGCCTCCATCTTGGCCAAGTCCAGGATGTCGTCGAGGATCGGCAACAGAGCCTCGCCGGATTTCTGGATGACTCCCAGCCGGTTGCGCTGTTCCTTGGCCAGATGGCCCAGCGCCATGAGGTGAGCCATGCCGAGCACGCCGTTCAGCGGGGTGCGGATCTCATGACTCATATTGGCGAGGAACCGCGATTTGACCCGGTTGGCCTCTTCAGCCGCCTCCTTGGCGGCGGTGAGATCGCGCAAGGTGTTCGTCAGGCGGCTGTCGTAGGCCTCAAGAGCGCCGAGCAGGGCGTTGAAATTCTGGCTGAGGCGCCCGAACTCGTCACGGCTGGTGACCTCCACGCGGCCGGTGAAATCACGGGTGGCGCCAGCCCGGTTAATGGCGCTGTCCAGCGCCTTCAGGGGCTGCAGGGCCCGGCGAGCGACGAATTTGGCGAACGCCGATGAAACCAAGATCGCGATCAGCGCCAGCGCCGCGGCCGCCTCGATGTTGCGGACGAGCCTGCTGTTGATATCCCGCTCATGGGCCACCAGGACAAGTTCGCCGAGACGCCGGCTACCTGCGAAATAGGGGAGGCGGCTAACCACGCCATCCGAATTGTGTTGTGTACTGGGATGGCTCGCCGTGTCCGGCGCAGGAGCGCCAGCGCCGCCTCTGTCTGCTATCAGGGCGAGGCTTCCGCCTTCTTGCGGATACCAGACCGCGAGGAGGGTTTCGCCGTTGCCCGCCGCCAGGGTTTGGGCCTTGGCGATCAGGCCAAGGTCGTGCCGGCTGGCTGCCTGAGCCGCTACAGGCGCCATCCTTCCGGCCAGCGCCAACTGGTCGGCTGCCAGTTCCGAGCG
>CAZJBC010000027.1:0-4898 GCA_964543805.1 uncultured Brevundimonas sp. | reverse complement strand
CCTGCCATTGGAAGGCGGTGAAAGCCAGGATCAGCGCCCCGGCGGCCGCGGCGATGCACAGGCCGACAATTTTGTTCTCAAACGAGACCTTCAAGGCGCCATGCGCCTCTTCGGTGGCCTCTTCCCATTCGCGCGCCAGGTTGTTCACAGCAGGCCTCGTCCTTGATAAACGATGCTCAAAATCGCGCATAGAGGTTAATTGCGTCAGCTACCCGCCCTGCGCCACAGTGTCACAAGTATTTCTACGGAGAGGCTTTTTAGCCCCTGCGCATGGCGTCGCGGGCGCGGCGGATGCGGCCGCCCAGGGCGTCGGGGCGGTTCAGCACCTTGCGGAACTGATCGCGCCGCTCGTGGATCGAGGCGATGACCAGGCCCATGGGAACGCCGATCTCGACCAGCACCGCCTCGGACAGCTGCAGGCTGGCCTCGATGGTTTCCGGCACCGCGTCCGTGGCCCCCAGGTCGTAGAGCCTGGCCGCGTGGCGCGCATCGCGGGCGCGGGCGACGATGGTCAGGTCGGGGCGCAGCTGGCGTGCGGCCGCCACCACCGCCTCGACGCCCTCAGGGCTGTCCATGGTGACAACCAGAGCCGGGGCGGCGGCCAGGCCGCAGCGCAGTAGGAACTCGGGCCGCGACGCATCGCCGAAATAGAGGGTCTTGCCCTCGCGGCGGGCGGTCTCTGTGGAGCGGGCGTCGCGATCGGCGCCGACCCAGGCGATGTCGTGGGCGTCGAGCATCTCGCCCACCAGCCGCCCGACGCGGCCATAGCCGACCACGAGAACCCGGGGGCCCTCGCCGGGATCGGCGGGCGCCTCGACCAGGGCGCTGCCGGCCGCCTTGCCCGCGCCGATCCACGCCGCGATGGCCGCCAGGCCGGGGATGGCGAACATGGACAGGGTGGCTGCAACCAGGACGATCTGGCCCGCGGCGGAACCCAGCACGCCGCTGGCGGTCGCAGCCCCGGCGACGACAAAGGCGAACTCGCCGCCGGCCGCCAGCAGCAGGGCGCTCTCGCCCGCCTGGCGCCAGGTCAGGCCAAAACCGCGGGCCAGGACCAGCACGACCAGACTGGTGAGAAGGCTGAAACCGGCGGCGATGGCCAGGATGACCACGGGCTCGCGGGCCAGCAGCGACAGATCAAGGCTGATGCCGACCGAGACGAAGAACAGGCCCAGCAGCAGGCCCTTGAACGGCTCGATGGTCACCTCGATCTCGTGGCGGTACTCGGTCTCGGCCAGCAGCAGGCCGGCGATGAAGGCGCCCAGGGCCATGGACAGCCCCGCCATGGAACTGAGCACGCCCGCGCCGATCACCACCAGCAGGCAGGCGGCCATGAACAGTTCGTTGCTCTTGGCCCGGGCCACCGACTTCATCATCGGCCGCAGGACCAGCCGGCCCAGCAGCACCAGGGCCACCAGGCCCAGCGCCGCCGGAGCGAAGGCGAGCAGCAGTTTTGGCGACAGGGGCTGGCCCGCCTTGCCGCCGGCCACCGCCAGCATGATCAGGATCGGCGCCACCGCCAGGTCCTGGAACAGCAGCACCGAAAACACCGCCCGTCCGGCCGCCGAATGCTGACGCTTCTGCTCGGCCAGCAGCGGCATGACGATGGCGGTGGACGACAGACACAGGGCCGAGCCGATGGCCAGGGCGGCTGGCCAGGGCTGACCGGCCAGGCGCGCAGCGGCGGCGATCAGGCCAAGGCTCAGGGCCACCTGCAGGCCGCCCAGCCCGAAAACCAGCCGGCGCATCAGCCGCAGCCGCTCCCACGACAGCTCCAGTCCGATCATGAACAGCAGGAAAACCACCCCTAGCTCGGCCAGCTGGGCGACCTGGCCCGGATCGCTGATGGTCACGGTCGCCAGCCAGGGCGCAGTCTTGCTCAGCGCGCCCAGCCCATAGGGGCCCAGCACCACGCCGGCCACCAGAAATCCCAGGATCGGGCTGATCCGCCAGCGCCGGAACAACGGCACGACGACCCCGGCCGTGGCCAGGAACAGCACGACGTCCTTGTAGCCGGCGGCGGTGGCGTGGCTGTCCAAGCGGCCCTGATCCCTTGTTGCCGATTCCCGAGGCGACACTATGGGACGGCGTTGTCGCGTGTGAAATAGCGCTTGCGGGCCGATGGCCCGGGCGCCTAAGCGATACGCATGTTCCGCGCCCGCAATTCAGGCCCCGTCCGCATCGCCGCCGCCGTCGTCCTGTTGACCCTGACGGCTTCGGCAGCCGTCGCGCGCGATGTTTCGGCCCCCGGCCTGGCCATCCAGGCGCCCTGGAGCCGCCCGGCCCCGGCCGGCGGCGTCGGCGCTGGCTTTGCGGTCATCGTCAATACAGCTGACACGCCGGTGGTGCTGGTCTCCATGCGCAGTCCCCGGGCCGAGGCGGTCGAATTGCACCAGACTGTGGAGGCGGCGGGCGTCTATTCCATGAAGTCGTTCCCGGACGGCATTGTCATCCCCGCTCACGGACGCCTCGAACTGGGACCCGGCGGCTATCACGCCATGTTTATGGGCCTGAAGACCAAGACCCTGACCGGCCAGTCCCTGCCCGCCGTCCTGACCTTTCGGCGGGGGGAGACCTTCCGGTTCGTAAAGGTCGACTTCGCCGTGAGCGAAAAGGCTCCAACGGGGGACCACTAGCCGCCGGGCGTTCGTCCCAATATGGTCGCAGTCGGATGGCACAGGCGATCGGCGCCATCAGGGGCCTGGAGGGTTACATGCAAACGAGACGCGAAATTTCGCTGGCGCTGGTGCTGGGCGCCGCCCTGCCGGCCCTTGGCTGCCGGTCGGCCGGCGCTCAACCCGCTCTGGCCTCGCCCAAGTATGGCGCCTGGGGCCTGGATCTGACCGGCATGGACAAGTCCGGCCAGCCAGGCGACGATTTCTTCCGCTATTCGGCCGGCAAGGCCTTTGATGGTTTGAAGATCCCCGCCGACCGGGCCAGCTGGGGACCGGCCGAACAACTGGCCGAGCTGTCCACGGCCCGCGAAAAGGCGATCATCGAAGACGCCGCCCACGCCTGGATGGCCAAGGGCGAACAGGCCCAGGTCGGCGGCGTCTACAATAGCTTCATGGACGAAAAGACCATCGAGGCCCTGGACGACAAACCGATGGCCGCGGATCTGGCCAAGATCAGAGCCGCCGACACCAAACCCAAGCTGGCCGCCCTGATGGGCGAGGGGACCGCCAATTACTACGGCCTGTTGTTCACCCCTTTCGTCGGCATCGACCAGCGCGCGCCGGATCACTACGTCGTCTACATCAACTCTGACGGTCTGGGCCTGCCCGACCGGGACTACTATCTCGATCCCAAACACGCCGACGACCTGAAGGCCTACGTGGCCTATATCGTCCGCACCCTGACCATGATCCGCTGGCCCGACCCGGACAAGACCGCCGACAACATCATCGCCTACGAGACGAAGGTCGCCCAGGCGACCTGGCCGCGGGAAGAACGCCGCGACGACATCAAGATGTACAACGCCAAGACGCCGGCGGAGCTTACCGAGACCGCCCCCGATTTTCCGTGGGCTGAATATTTCAAGGCGGCCAAGCTCGACAGCCAGCAAAAACTGGTGGCCGGCGAGGTGACGTCTTTCCCGGTGCTGGCCAAGATCTTCGCGGATGCCGACGTTGCGACCCTGCAGGCCTGGCAGGCCTTCATCATGGTGGATCAGGCCGCGCCTTACCTTTCGAAGCGGTTTGTTGATTCACGCTTTGAGTTCCGCTTCAAGGTTCTCAACGGCGTTCAGGCGCAAAGGCCGCGCTACAAGCGCGCCGTCGCGGCGGTGGACAAAACCCTCGGCGAGGCGGTCGGCCACCTTTATGTGAACAAGTATTTCCCGCCGGAATCCAAGGCCAAGGTCGTGGCCCTGGTGGGCAATCTGAAGGCGGCCCTGAAGACGCGCCTGCAGAACGCCGACTGGATGGCGCCGGAAACCCGGACCGAAGCCCAGCACAAGCTGGACGCCATCAATGTGAAGATCGGCTATCCCGACAAATGGCGGGACTATTCCAGCCTGCGCATCGACCCCAAGGACCTCTACGGCAACATCAGCCGCTCATCGGCCTATGAGTGGGACTATGAGCGCGGCAAGCTGGGCAAGCCCATCGATCGCCTCGAGTGGGGCATGACGCCCCAGACCGTCAACGCCTACTATGACGGCACCCTCAATGAAATCGTCTTCCCGGCCGCCATCCTGCAGCCTCCCTATTTCGACCCCAACGCGGATCTGGCGGTCAACTACGGCTCGATCGGCGCGGTCATCGGGCACGAGATCACCCATGGCTTCGACGATCAGGGCCGCCACACCGACGCGACCGGACTGCTGCGGGACTGGTGGACGGCGGAAGACTCCAAGCGCTACGACGCCCACGCCAAGACCCTTGGCGATCAGTTCTCAAGCTATGAGCCGGTTCCGGGTCACAAGATCAACGGCAGCCTGACCATGGGCGAGAACATCGCCGACCTGGGCGGCCTGCTGATCGCATTCGACGCCTATCACGCTGCGCTGGGCGGCAAGCCAGCGCCGGTCATCGACGGGCTGACGGGCGACCAACGGTTCTTCCTGGCCTATGGACAATCGTGGCTGGACAAGAAGCGTCCCGAGGCGATTGTCGAGCAACTGGCGTCGGACCCCCACTCGCCCGACGCTTTCCGGGTCAACGGCAGCCTGCCCAATGTCGACGCCTGGTACGCGGCCTTCAACATCCCGCCGGGCGCGAAGATGTACATCCCGCCGGAAAAGCGCGCGCGGATCTGGTAGGAACACCTCCCCTTCGGAGCAAAGCGCAGCGGGGGGGGGGGGGGGGGGGGGCCCGAAAAAGTGGAACAGCGAGCCGTAATTGCCGCCCGCCCGGTTAGTTACCCCCACCTAAAAAAACACCACTATGAGATATGTT
>CAZJBC010000026.1:0-17027 GCA_964543805.1 uncultured Brevundimonas sp. | reverse complement strand
GCCAGGCGGAACGTCTCTTCCTCGATCTTTATGGGATAGCGGCCCAGCGGAAAGTCACGCCGCGCCTGGGTCAGCTCGTCGTGGCTGACCGGGAAGAACTTCACCCGGTCAAAAAAGCGCAACAGCCAGGGCTTGCCTTCGGTAAACGCGTCCGTCTGTCGCCAGGTGTTCCACACCTGAATGGTCCGGCCGAACAACTGGTAGCCGCCCGGGCCCTCCATCCCGTAGATGCACATATAGGCGCCGCCGATGCCCACCACGTTGGGCGGGGTCCAGGTGCGGGCGGGATTGTACTTGGTGGTCACCAGCCTATGGCGCGGATCGACAGGGGTCGCGACCGGCGCGCCCAGGTAAACATCCCCTAAGCCCATCACCAGATAGTCGGCGGAAAACACGATCCTCTGCACGTCCTCGATGGACGACAGGCCGTTGATGCGCCGGATGAACTCGATGTTGTCCGGGCACCAGGGCGCATCGTCGCGCACCGCCGACATGTATTTTCCGATGGTCTGGTAGATGGCCGGGTCCTTCCACGACAGTGGCAGGTGGACGACGCGGGACGGGATTTCGAAGTCGTCCAACCCGCCCAGCCGGTCCTCGGCGGCGATCAGCAGTTCCAGCAAGCCGGCCTGCGACAGGACCTGGCTGTCATAGTGGACCTGCAGCGAGCGGATGCCCGGCGTCAGGTCGATAACCCCCGACAGATCCATCTTCCGGATTTCCAGATGCAGGGCGTGAACCCGCAGGCGCAGCTCCACGTCCAGCACGATGGGTCCGTATTCGACCAGCAGGTTCTGGTCGCCCTGCCGCCGATAGGTCACCTGCGGGCGCACGCCAGAGGCCGGAATCTCGGCCAGGACCGGCGAAGCCGCCGCGGCGTCCGTGCGCGGCGCATAGACCTTGGGCGCGGGCGGGGCGCTGTCGGTCAGCAGGGCTTCCTGCCGGGCCAGGGCCGCGGCCGCCGCATCGTCGGTGACGACATCAAAGCGAAGGCTATCGCCCGGAGCCAGCTGGCCAATCATCCAAAGGTCGGCGGCGATGACTACGAAAGGGCAGACAAAGCCGCCCAGGGACGGGCCGTCCGGCCCCAGGATGATGGGCATGTCGCCGGTAAAATCGATGGCCCCGATGGCGTAGGCGTTGTCGTGGATGTTGGAGGGATGCAAGCCCGCCTCGCCGCCGTCGCGCCGCGCCCACTGGGGCCGCGGTCCGATCAGACGAACGCCGGTGCGGTTGGAATTGTAGTGCACCTTCCAGGCGGTGCGGCCGAGCATGGCCATGTCGGCGCGGGTGAAGAAATCCGGCGCGCCGTGCGGCCCGGGCAGGACGCGCACGGTCCAGGTCTTGCTCAACAGCGGCCGGGCCTCGGGCGGCAAGGGCCGTGGCGGACCGGGCGCATCGCCCAGGTGCAGCACGTCGCCCGCCGCCAGGGCCCGTCCGGCGTGGCCGCCGAACCCGCCCAGGGTGAAGGTGGCCTTGCTGCCCAGATAGTCCGGCGCCTCGATCCCGCCGGCGATGGCGAGATAGGCGCGCAGGCCCGCGCCGGTCACCCGGCCCAATTTCAGGGTCTGGCCCGCAGCGATCTCGAAGGCCTCGAACGCGGCGACAGGGGCGCCGTCCAGGGTGGCGACAAGCGCGGCCCCGGTCAGACAGGCTCGGGCCGGGACGTTGAAGAGCAAGGTCGGACCCAGGGCGGTGATCTCCAGACCGGCGGCGCTCGCGTCGTTGCCCACCAGGCGGTTGCCCAGGCGAAACGCCAGGGCGTCCATCGGTCCCGACGGCGGTACGCCCACGTCCCAGTAGCCCTGCCGTCCCGGATAGTCCTGAACCGTGGTCGCCGGTCCGCCGGACAGGACGCGTACGCTCTTGGGCGCGTAGGCGATCTGGCTCAGCGCTCGCGTGGAAACACGGCCCGAAACGAACGCCTCCGAACGGGCCACGGTGCGCAGCCAGTCGAGGTTGGTCTCGATCCCCGACAGCCGCGTGGCGTCAAGGGCCGCCTGCAGTTTGGCCACCGCGGCCTCGCGCGTATCGGCGGTGACGATCAGCTTGGCGATCATCGGATCGTAAAAGGCGCTGATCTCCGATCCCGCCGCGACCCAGGTGTCGGCGCGCACGCCGTCCGGGAATGAGACCTCGGTCAGCACGCCGGAACTGGGCCGATAGTCCTGGCCCGGGTCCTCGGCATAAAGCCTGGCCTGGATCGAGGCGCCCTTTGGCGCCGGAGCGCCTGCGTCCATGAAGCTGTAGTCGCCCGCCGCGCCGCGGATCATCCATTCGACCAGGTCAACGCCGGTGACCTGTTCGGTCACGCCATGCTCGACCTGCAGGCGGGTGTTGACCTCGAGGAAGAAGAAGTCGTTGCGGCCAGCGTCGTACAGGAACTCGACCGTCCCGGCGGATCGATAGTGCGCCGCGCTCGCCAGCCGCACCGAGGCCTCGATCAGCGCCGCCCGCGTCGCCGGCGGCAGGTCAGGGGCCGGAGTTTCCTCAATGACCTTCTGGTTGCGCCGTTGCAGGGAACAGTCGCGTTCGCCCAGGGCGATCACCCGGCCCGCGCCGTCGCCGAAGATCTGCACTTCGATGTGGCGCGCCTCGCGCACGAAGCGTTCGAGGAACACGCCGCCGTCGCCGAAATTGCCCGACGCCATCCGCTCGACATTGGCGAAGGCCTCGGCCACCTGGCCTTCGTCCTCGCAGACCTTCATGCCGATGCCGCCGCCGCCGGCCGTGGCCTTCAGGATCACCGGAAACCCGATGTCCCGCGCCGCCGCCAGGGCCGCGCCGGCGTCCGTCAGAAGGTCGGTTCCAGGAGCAAGCGGCACGCCGCTGGCTTTCGCAAGATCCCGCGCCGTGTGCTTCAGGCCGAAGGCGCGGATGTTGTCGGGCGTCGGGCCGATAAAGGCCATGCCGGCCGCCTCGCAGGCTTCGGCGAAGGCCGCATTCTCGGACAGAAAGCCATAGCCGGGATGGATCGCCTCGGCGCCGGTGGCGCGGGCGGCGGCGATGACCGCATCGGCCTTCAGATAGCTCTCGGCGGCGGGCGCAGGGCCCAGCCGGATCGCCTCATCCGCCTGGCTGACATGCAGCGAACCGGCGTCGGCGTCGGAATAGACCGCCACCGAGGCGACGCCCATGCCGCGCAGCGTGCGGATGATCCGGCAGGCGATGGCGCCGCGATTGGCGATGAGGACCTTTGAAAACACTAGGGGCCCGTCACGATCATGCGCACAGGGGTTGGGTTAAAGCCGTTGCAGGGGTTGTTGATCTGCGGGCAGTTGGAGACCACAACCACCAGGTCCATCTCGGCCTTCAGGTCGACGAACAGTCCGGGCGCCGAGATCCCGTCGACGATCCCCAAGGTCCCGTCCGGCTCGACCGGCACATTCATGAACCAGTTGATGTTCGAGACCATGTCGCGCTTGCCGCGCCCGAAGCGGGCGTTGCCGACCAGGAAGTTCTCGACACAGGCGTGCTGGGACTTGGTGTGGTGGCCATAGCGCAGGGTGTTGCTTTCGCAGCTGCAGGCCCCGCCGATGGTGTCGTGATAGTCCACATTGGTCGCGGCGACGGTCATCATGGACCGGCCCTCGTTGGACCGCAGGATCGAGCCCGTGCGCAGGAACAGGTTGCCCTGGGCGGCGATGGTCGCCTGGGCGTCATAGCGCTCGGCGTCGTCATCCGCGGCGTAGACGAGGAAATCCACCGCCTGGTTGCCCTCCAGGTCGACGATCCGAAGGGTCTGGCCGGCGTATAAGGTTTGGGTCCAGGGCGCGCGCGCCGGGACGATCTCGTCATGCAGGACGGTGGCGCTCATCGGGCGAAATAGTCCTCGACATTGAGGAAGGCGCGCAGGGCCTCGGGCGCGCCATTGCGGATGGAATCGTCCGTCGGCGTGATGGGGCCGCGCCAGGCCTGGGCCTTTACCGGCGTCACGGTCCAGGCGGGACGGGGATCGATCACGTGGGGGCAGTTGGCCAGCACGACGATCAGCTCCATCTCGGCCCTCAGGGTCAGGCTGCGGCCGGGCCGAAAGGGCCCGCCCTCGAAAACGGTCGCGCCGTCGGCGGCGATGCGGACGGCCTTGAACAGATTGACGCAAGGGTGGACGTCGCGGCGGCCCAGCCCGTGCTTGGCCACGCCAAGCAGGAAGCGGTCGCGGGCGTTGGGATGAGCGCCGAAATTGGCGCCGTCGCCGTATCTGGCCGCATTGGACGCCTCGCTAGAGGCTCCGCAGAACAGATCATGGGTTTCCGCACCGTCCTCGAGGATCGAGGCCAGGGCGCGGCCCATGTCGGAGAGCAAGAGCTTGCCGGCGCCAAGATAGGCGCTCCACTGCACCTTGGCGGTGTCGGCGACGTTCAGCCGCTCGGTCGGCATTTCGGCGTTGAAAACCAGCATGGAAACGCAGGCGTCGCCCGCCACATCGGTCAGCTTGAGCCGCGCCCCGCGCGACAGCCGGCGGGTCGCATAGCCGCCGCAGGCGATCGTCTCTTCCCAGATCAAGCCGTCCGGCGCAGGCAGGGTCGGCATAGCCTCGACGCGGGTTCCGCCCTGGGCGCGGGCGTGGGCCTGGGCGCCCTTGGGATCGGCGGTGCTCATGAGGCTCTACGCCCTGGCTCGCCCGGCTCATGCAGCGGCGGCAGAAGGGCGGTGGTGGTGACCAGCTTGATCTGCTGTACGCCGCGGATCCGCCGAAGCTCGTCGCATAGCTGCTGCAGCCGTTGCGAAGGGCCCTGGACCAGCAGCACTTCCAGCGACTGGTCTTCCTCCAGGAAGACGTGCTGAGACGAGATCACTTCTTTCAGGAACGTACACTGCGTCTGTGCCAGGGTCTGGCGCACCCGGCCGGATTCGGCGCGATAGATCAGGGTGATGGTGCCGGCGACAATGGCGTTGGGCGTTTCTTCCCTGTGGCCCGCCAGCTCGTGGCGGATCAGCTCGGCGATCATCTGTGAGCGGGACGGCAGGTCGCGTTCGGCGACCATGGCGTCGAGCTGCGACAACAGCTCGGCCGGCAGGCTGACGCTGAGGCGCGCGAGGTGGGAAATGGCTTCGGAGTCCATGGGGCGAGCCTTCCATCGTTATTACGTTTCAGAAAGAACGTAATAACTGAGCTGCCCGGTTTGCTGCAACGGCGCCCGCGAAAAAGGCGCCCGTGACCGAAGGGTGACCGGCGAGGGGGCAAGGGCGCCGCCTGAAGGGAACAAGCCGGGTCCGGCGGCGTTGGACTGGATCGCGGGGACGGCCCGCGCGCCTTCATCCCAAGGATAAAATCATGTCGTTCGAAAATTTCACGGACTCTGCCGACCATGGCTTTGAGCCGTACGAGACCGCCACGGCTTCGGCAATTCGGTCGGCGGGCGGAAAACTGAAACAGGCGCGCAAGGACCTCAAGAGCGCCTATGGCCGCTCCGTCGGCCGCGCCGCCAACGTGCTGGCGATCGCCGGCAAACAGACCGGCAAGGCCTATGGCGGAACCGAGGATTTCCTCCGCGCCCGCCCGCTGGCGGCCATCGCTATCAGCGTCAGCCTGGCCGTGGGCCTGGCCGCCCTGCTCGACCTGCTGCGCGAGCGGGATTAGGCGCCTACCAGGCGTCGATCCACGGCACCTTTTTTGAGGTCCGCGGCGGCGCCGGGGGCAGGGACTTCAGGCCGCCCATGATCCAGCGGCGGGTCTCGGCCGGGTCGATCACGTCATCCGAGGCCGGACTGGTCGCCCGGGCGATGGCTTTTCCCTGGGCGTAGGCCTCGGCGACCATCTCGTCGAACCGCGCCTTGCGGGCCGCCGGATCGGCGATGGCCGCCAGTTCGTTGCGGTAGCCCAGCTTGACGGCGCCCTCCAGCCCCATGCCGCCGAATTCGGCGGTGGGCCAGGACACACTGAAGGCGGCGGCCTGATAGCTGCCGCCGGTCATGGCGATGGCGCCGAGGCCATAGCTCTTGCGCAGGATGATCGAAAAGATCGGCACGGTCAGGTTCGCGCCGATGACGAACATACGCGAGCAATGGCGGATCAGTCCGGTCTTTTCCGCCTCGGGCCCGACCATGTTGCCCGGCGTGTCCGACAGCGACAGCAGCGGAATGTCGAAGGCCTCGCACAGCTGCATCAGCCGCGCGGCCTTGTCGGAGGCGTCGGAATCGATGGCGCCGCCCAGATGCTGCGGATTGTTGGCGATCAGCCCGAGCGGCCGGCCCTCGATGCGCAGGAAGCCGGCGACCATCGCCCGCCCGAACCTGGGCCGCAGCTCAAGGAAGCTGCCGTCGTCCGCCAGGGTCGTGATCAGCTTGCGCGCGTCATAGACCCGCAGGCGGTTCTCCGGGATCGCGTGACGCAGGAGGCGCTGGTCGGCGCAGGTCCAGTTGCTCACAGCGCCCTGGAAATAGGACAGGTACTGTTTGGCGGCGGCCACGCCGCCTGCCTCGTCCTCGACCAGCACATCGATGACGCCGTTTTCCTGCATCACCTTGATGGGGCCGATTTCTTCGGGCCGGAAAATGCCCAGGCCGCCGCCTTCCACCATGGCCGGGCCGCCCATGCCGAGCGCTGAATCCTTGGTGGCGATGATCACGTCGCAGCAGCCCAGGATCGCGGCGTTGCCGGCGAAACAGCGGCCGGAAGAGATACCGATCAGCGGTACGGTTCCCGACAGCCGGCCCCACAGCTCGAACCCGCGGACGAAGCCGCCCTTTTCCGTATCGCCGGGCCGCCCGCCGCCGCCCTCGGTGAAGAACACCGTCGGCAGCTTCCAGCGGTGGATCAGCTCGCTGAGGCGATCCAACTTGTGGTGGTTGTGCGCACCCTGGGTGCCGGCCAGCACCGTGTAGTCGTAGGCCATCACGGCGGCGCGGGCGGCGGCTTCGGGGAAGCGGTCGCTGTTGATCGAGCCCAGGCCCATCACCATGCCGTCGGCCGGCGTCTGGGCGATCAGCTCGTCCAGGGTGTTGCGGGCCCGGCGGGCGGCGACGTTCAGGGCGCCGTATTCGACGAAACTGCCGGGATCGAGCAGGTCGTCGATGTTCTCCCGCGCCGTGCGCTGGCCGGTCTTGCGGCGGCGAGCCACGGCGTCGGGCCGCGCCTCATCCAGGGTCAGGCGTTTGCGCTCCAGCACCTCGGCCAGGTCGGGGCGGATGACGGATAGATCCAGCTGCGCCTCGCCGGATTCCACATGGCCGCCGGTGTCGGTCTCCTCGATGAAGGCCAGGGGCGATCCTTCCATCACCGCATCGCCCTCGGCCGCGGCCAGCGCCCGCACCACGCCGCCGAACTCGGCCGCCACCACGTGCTCCATCTTCATGGAGTCCATCACCGCCACGGGCTGACCGGGCCGCACCGTATCGCCGGGTTTAAGGTTCAGCGCGATGACCGTGCCCTGCAACGGAGCGCGCAAGGGCCGGGCGCCTTCCGGGCCTTCGTCGCCCTCTTCGCCGCCCTGGTCGTCCGTCGACCAGGCCTGTTTGCCCAGAGCCAGAACAGCCAGGGGATCGCCGGCGTCGATCTGCACGCCGGCCTTCTTGGCGCGCGCGCTGTCGGCGGGCTCGAAGTATCGGCGCGGCTGGCCCTTGCCGCCCAGGGCGCTCATCGACTCTTCGATGAAGCGGGTGTGGACATCGCCAGCCGCGACCGCAGGCATCCGCAGCAGGGCTTCCAGAAACCCCAGGTTAGTGGGCGCGCCGGCGATGCGAAATTCCGACAGGGCCCGCGCCGTCTTGGCGACGGCGGCGGAAAGGCCGCCGGACGGCGCATGCACGATGACCTTGGCCAGCAGGGAATCGAACCGGGCGCTGGTGCGGTAGCCGGCATAGCCGAAGCCATCGACGCGAACCCCGGGACCCGACGGCGGTTCATAGACGCTCAAGGTCCCACCGGCCGGGCGGGGTGTTCCGTCCGGTCCCATGGTCTCCAGATTCACACGCGCCTGCAGCGCATGACCGCGCGGCGCGGGGACCTGGTCCTGAGTAAGGCCGAGATCGGCCAGGCGCTTGCCGCCGGCGATTTCCAGCTGCAGCCGCACCAGATCAAGGCCAGTCACCGCCTCGGTGACGGTGTGCTCGACCTGCAGCCGCGGATTGGCCTCGATGAAGACGGCGTCATCCCCGCGCACGAGGAACTCGATGGTGGCCAGGCCCTTGTAGCCGGCCGCCGTCCCTAGCCGCACCGCCGCCTGGAACAGCTGCTCGCGCAGGCCCTGCGGCAGCATGTCGGCGGGCGCGATCTCGACCACCTTCTGGCGCTGGCGCTGCAGGCTGCATTCGCGGTCCCAGAGGTGGATCACCCGCTCGCCGTCGCCGGCGATCTGCACCTCCACGTGGCGGGCATGCTCGGCCAGTTCTTCCAGATAAAGCGCGCTGTCGCCGAACGCCGCCAGGGCTTCGGAGCCGCAGCGGACATAGGCTTCATCCAGTTCGGCGATGCTGCGCACGGGCCGCATGCCGCGCCCGCCGCCGCCGGCCACCGCCTTGACCATGGCCGCCCCGCCGGCGCCGAGGCCGGTCAGAAAGGCCTGGGCGTCCTTCAGCGATACGCCGCCGGGCGTGCCCTTCAGGACCGGGACGTTTTGCTCGGCCGCCAGCACCCGCGCCCGGCCCTTGTCGCCGAACAGGGACAGGGCTTCCGGCGAGGGGCCGACAAAGACGATGCCGGCATCGACGCAGGCGCGGGCGAAGGCGGCGTTCTCGCTGAGGAAACCGTAGCCGGGATGGATGGCGTCGCAGCCGCTGGCCCGGGCGGCGGCGATGACGCCCGCCGCGTTGAGATAGGTCGCCGCGCCCACGCCTTCGAGGCGAACGGCCTCGTCGGCGACGCGGACATGCAAGGATGCCGCATCATCGTCCGAGTAGATGGCGACGCTTCCGATCCCCATCTCGGCGGCGGTGCGGGCAATACGAATGGCGATCTCGCCGCGATTGGCGATCAGAAGCCGCTTCAAGCTCATAGGTCACATCCCCGGCCGCCATCTGCGCGGCGCGGGATAACCCTAGACGGACAAACCGGCGACCAAAAGTGCAGTCAGGCCTTCATCCAGGGTTTTGACCGCGACGAAGACGCCGCCGCAGCCGCTCGCTCGCGCTGATAGCGCCCGCCGCGGGGCGGTTGCGGCTTGGCGGCTTCCTGCGCCTTCTTCAGCGCCAGCGCCCGCTGGATGGGCGTCAGGGCGGGATCGTCGGGCAGATCGTTCAAGCTCAGCTCTCCGTGACATAGTGCAGATACATCGACTGGATGCCGATCTTGCCCGGACCGGTGAACCGGTTGAGCACCAGGTTGAAATTGGCCCCGAACAGGCCCGAGGTCAGCCGGTCGACGCGGGTCTCCATGGTCACCGACGGCTCCTTGTAGAGCCAGCCGCCCGGTTCCACATCGATGCTCTCGCCTGGCTCCAGGGTCTTTTCGAAGACGTTTCCATAGCCGTGCAGCCACAGGATGCCGTCGCCGGCGTGGCTGTGGAACTTGTCGATGAAAAATCCGGTGCCGCCGAACATCATGTTCGAAATGCCGCGCACGCGCTGGAAGCTGTAGTCGATGGCGTTGGTGGCGGCCAGGAACTGGTGTTCGCGCACCTCCAGCTCGCGGCCCTTGGGCAGGTGGATCGGCACGATGTGGCCGGCGCCGTCGCGGGAAAAGGCGATCATGCCCTGGCCGGAGGCTTCGGTGACGAAAACCTGCATGCCGGCGATCATCCGCTTCAGCGCCCCGGCCATGGCCTTCAGGCCGATGCGGACGGAGGGGTGCTTCCACAGCAGGATATGGTGCTCGAAATAGATCGACGAATGGCTGACGTCGACGGTCAGCACTGGCACCAGTTCGCCGTCGATATGATAGGTCACGCCGCCGAAGGTCTCGGCGCTGGCGGAGGTCGGCATCAGCTGGGGCAGGGTGGGCATGGCGCGTCTCCGATGGGGCTGGTGAAGGGACCGGTTATCATGTCCCAGGAGCACACGATAACCTGCCTGCGGGAGCTGCGCCATGAACCGACCGGGCCGCGAGGCGTTCAACTTGGGTTCAGGTGGACCGCTTTAAGCCTCTCGCCAGAACGACAACAAGGAGTTCCCACCATGAAAAACGCCATTCTCATTCTCGCCGCCACGGCCATGGCCGCCACCGCCACCCTGGCCCAGGCCCAATCCCGCGATGGTCGCGACGGCCGCAACGACAGCCGCACCACCACCCGTCCCGACACCCGCAACACCAGCCAGTTCCGCGCCGGTCAGCGTCTGGACGATCGCTATCGCTCCAGCGACCGGGAAGTGAACGACTGGAGCCGCTATCGTCTGTCGGCCCCGCCGCGCGGCTATCGTTACTATCGCACCGACTCGGGCGACATTGTGCTGGCCGCGATCACCAGCGGCATCATCAGCCTGGTCATCGCCGATGAGCTGAACAACAACCGCGGCTACGACAACCGCTATTCGGGCTACGACTACGGCTATGCGCCGCCCCCGCCGGCCTATTCGACCTATGGCCCGATCTATTACGACGCCTACGGCCGCCCCTACACCGTCGACCGTTACGGCCGTTCGGTCTGGGTTCGCTAGACCGCTCGAAAACCTAACTCAGGGCCGGCTCCGACTCGACTGTTGGGGCCGGCCTTTGACTGTCAGCTTCCAAAGTTGGAATCGATCAGCGGCCGGAACCGGTGCACGGGCGCCGGCATGACCGAGTCGGGGCCCTTGATGCTCTTCCAGATGATCTCGTTCAGCCGGTGCATCGGCGCCTTGTCTTCCTCGGCGAAATCCATCTTGGCGCTTTCCGGCGCGCCGTAGGCGGTGCGGGTGTTCTTGGCGTTGATGTCGATCAGCGGCTGGATCGCCGTATAGGGCGTCAGGTCGGCCGTCGTACCAAAGGCGTTGTACATGGGCGTGGCGGCCGCATCGTACTGGCTCATCGGCGGCAGCCCGAGCAGAAGCTCGATCGTCCGCAGGATCGAGCTGGTCGTATAGACCGTCGAGTCGACCTTGTTCCTGTGGATGTAGGGGCTGATGGCCAGAGCGACGGTGCGCCGCGCGTCCACATGGTCCGGACCATCCTGAGCGTCGTCCTCGATGACGAAGATGGCGGTGTCCGCCCAGTACTTGCTGTGGGTCACCCGATCGACGATGCGGCCCAGGGCGATGTCGTTGCTGGCCACCGAGGCCTGGGGCGTGAAGGCGCCGGGCGAGGTGCCCTTGGTGTGGTCCTCGGGCAGGCTCATGACGACCACATTGGGCAGACGCTTGTTGACGTCCGTTGAGTCGAAATTGGCCTCGTACTGGTCGAATTCGCGGATGAAGACGTCGGCGTTTTCGCCGTCGCGGACGGTGTTGCCGCCATAGGCGTTGGAGACGTGACCGAGAAGGCCGTAGATCCCCTGCCGCGCGTCCATCTGGGCGTTGGTCGCTGTCGACACCCGGCTCGCGTACTCGCCATAGCTGCGGTAGGTCAGGTTGTAGCGCTTGGCCATGTCCCACAGATAGCCGGAGTTGGGCACCTTGGCCGCTGCCCAGGCCAGGCCTGAATGGCCGCCATAGTTGGTCGGCCAGCCCTTTTCATTGAAGTCGGTGGCATAGGCGCCCATGGACCACGAGTGGCCGTCCTCGCTGACCTCGCCGTCGCAATAGACATTGTCGAGCGCCACGAATTGCTCGGCCAGGGCGTGATGGTTGGGGGTGATCTGACGGCCGAAGATGGTCAGGCGCGGATCGCCGTTGGTGCGGGCCAGATCGCCGAACACCTGATCATAGGTGCGGTTTTCCTTCAGAATGTAGATGACGTGGTGGATGGGCGAGCCCTTGCCGACCTCGTCGGGGATCACCGAAGGAACGGTCGAGGGCAGGGCGCGGGCCAGCAGGGCGTCGTTGTAAGGCGAGTTGGCGTAGACCTGGCGGGTGTAACCCGGAAGCTTGGTCTTGAGGGTCGCCAGCGAAATGCGCTCGACCGCCGAGCTTTGCAGGGTCTTGATCGAGACATCCTCGGTCTGGCCGCGGACGCGCAAGGGGCTGTCGGGACCCATGATATCCGGATAGGCCGCCTCGCCCTTGGCGACGCCGACATAGAGATCGGCGCCGTGACCGGCCATGACCAGGGCCGAGGGATACCAGCCGGTGGGGACGAAGCCTGCGACGACGCTGTGGCTTCGCTTGGAGATATCGACCACCGCCAGGTCATTGTTGTCGGCGTTGGCGACGAACAGCAGCTTGCGCACCGGATCGATCTCCAGCGCATTGGGGGTCGAGCCTTCCGGCGCGTGGGGCGTCAGGCTGGTCGATATGGTCTCGATCAGTTTCAGCCCGACGGTGTCGATCACCCGCACGGTGTTGTCGTTCGAACAGGCGACGAACAGGCGTCCGTCGGCGGACAGTTTCATGTCGTTGGGATTGGCGCCGACCTCGATGGTCGAGATCACACCGTTGGTCGCGGTGTCGATGATGCTGACATTGCGGCTGGACCAGTTGCTGACATAGAGCCGCTTGCCGTTTTTCGAGAGCAGGGTCTGGTAGGGCGAGGCGCCGACCGGGATGCGGGCGACAACCGCGCGGCTGGCAGTGTCAAAGGCGATGACGTTGGAATTGTCGGCGGTCAGGCTGCGGTTGGCCGCATAGAGCACCGGGCGGGTCGGATGGCGCGCGACGCCCGACCAAAAGATCTTGTCGAGCGTAACATTAGGTTCGACGAACTGGGCCGGATTGGCCGCGTCCAACCGGCCGGCCGCGTAAGCGAAGGCGTAGATCGGCGCGATGGTGCGGGTGGTCTTTGAGCCGTCGGCGTTGCCGCCCGACACATACAGGGTCTTGCCGTCCGGCGCCCAGGCCAGGCCCAGCCACGAGGATTTCAGCGGCACTTCCTGCACCACGGCGTGGGTGGTGGTGCTGATCACGGTAAGCCCGTGCTCGGTGTAGCCCGAGTGCAGGGCGATGACGTCCTTGCCATCGGGCGTGAGCGTCAGGTTCAGCACCAGGTCGCCCATCTCGGCCACCTTGGTTCCAGCCGGCGTGATGCGCCAGCCGTTGGGCAGGTCAAAGCCGCCCGGAATCGCCTTGGGCGGCACGCCGGTGGGGCGCGCATTGGGCTGGGCCGCGGCGGTCTCGGCGGCGTGGCCGGCAAGAGAGCCGCCCAGCAGGAAAACGAGGGTTGCGGCGGCGGCGAGCCTGACCGTGGGAATTGTCATGGGTTTGTCCCCTTGTTCTTGATCCGCCGAACGCCAGGCGGCGCGCCGACTGTGCAGGCGTTTTATGTATAAGGCGAGCATGACAGTTGTTTGCACGGACCTGAAAACAGGCGGGCTGATACTGGCCGGCGGCGCCTCGCGGCGCATGGGCCGGGACAAGGCGGTGATGGACTGGGCCGGCCGGCGGGCGGTTGACCGAATCTTCGACTTGGCGCGTCAGGTCTGCGGCGGCGCGGTGCTGGTGGCCGGCGGCGACTATGGCCTGCCGTTCGTGGCCGACCCGCGGGCCGGCGCCGGTCCGGTCGCCGGCGTCCTGGCGGGCCTTGCGGCCCTGCGCACCGAAGGTTGCCGGACCGCCCTGGTGCTGGCCGTGGATGCGCCGACGCTGACCCGGGCCGATCTTGCCCCCCTGCTCGCCGCGAGCCCACCCGGCGCTGCCTATGAAGGCTTTCCCCTGCCGATGGTCATCGCGCTGGCCGCCATCCCGGCCGAGGCTGAAGGCAGCTGGCCCCTGCGCCGCCTGGTCGAACGCGCCAGTCTGGCCCAGCTGACCTGCCCGGCGCCCGTGGCCCTGCGCGCCCGGGGCGCCAACACCCTGGCCGAGCATGAGGCCTTGCTGGCGCGGTCCTAACGCTTGACCGACAGGGTCAGGTGGATCGAGCGGCCGGCTCCGACATCGGCGTTCGGTGAGGCGACAATACTCGCGTCCAGCAAGGTGTAGCCCGCCAGCACCCGCCAGGCCGGCGTGATCCGCCCCTGAGCCAGCAGCTCGACGCCCTGGCTGCACGCCGTTCCGGCGATGGTGGTCACGGTCGGATCCACCGGCGAGGCTTCGCAGTAATTGTCTTGGACGGTCCGGAAGGCCCGGGTCGTGGCGCCTGGCGCGCAGACCGCCTTTCGAGACCTTTGAAGGCTGCATGGACCCAAGATGTTGACTATAACGCTGCGGCGAAACCGAATGGAGAGTGAGTCGTGTCGCTGCGTCGTGTGCGCCGAGAGACAAGAAGCGATTCGCCCTGCCTGGGCGGTTGATGATGGAGAATCCGTCGCCGATCGCCATTGTTTCCATCGACCCGCGCGGCGAGTTCCCGTTTGCGCCAGCCGACTATCTGTTTGTGCTGCTGTACTCGATCACCGCCCTGCGCGACCATCGGCTGGAGGCGGCCCTGAAGCCGTCGGGCCTGAGCCTGGCGCGCTATCGCGCCCTGCTGGTGATCTCCAAGTTCGAGCCTTGCACCATGACCGAACTGGCCGACTTCACCCTGGTCGAGCGCACCACCCTAACGCGCACCGTCGATAGTCTGGTCAGTGAAGGCTGGGTCGCTCGAGTGAGCCGGGCCGCCGACCGCCGCCAGGTGATCCTGACGCTGAGCGAAGCAGGACGAGGTCTCATCGCCAAGGCTGGGGCCATGGTCGCCGCTGAAAATCGCGACATCCTGGAAGGCATATCCGACAAGGACCAGCGGGCCCTGGTGCGATTGTGCCAGGACCTCGCCTCCAACCTGGCCCTCGACCCGCCCTCGCGCGAGCGGGTGCTGACCTTCCGGCGGCCGGCCCGGCGGGCTTAGGGTTTGGTCCTGTCGAGACGCTCGCGGCGCGTGCGGCCAAAATCGATGACGGCGATGGCCTCTTCCTGATCGGGAATGAGGTTGATGAGAATCTGCTCCAGACCTCGGGCCATGACCCGCTGATCCTCCATGGCCACGCCGGCCAGGGCCTCGCGGTTGAAGTCGAGCAGCAGATTTACGGCAAGGCTGTAGGTCTGTTCCCCCAGGGTCGTCAGGGTCAGTAGCACCACGCGGCGGTCGGTGGGCGGTACGTGGCGATCGACCAGGCCGGCCTCGACCAGCTGATCGACAGAGCGGGTCAGGGTGGTGCGATCGATGGTGCTGTAGCGCGACAAATCTTTCATGGAGCATTGGCCGACCCGGCGGATCACCGCCAGGGTGCGCCAGCGGGCCAACGTCAGCCCCACCGAGGCCAGACGCTCGCCCAGCCGCGAGTCGCGGTGGTGGATGGCCTGGAATAGCAGGTACAGCAACTGGTCCGGCACGTTCATGGCGAACTCGCCGGCCGGATCGACGGAATTGTCTTTGGGCAGGGTGGCCTCGCGCGTTTCCATGGCGGGGGAATCTAGAAAGTTAGTGCAAATACACAAGCTGTAAGCACGACATTTGTTCCCCAAATCGGCGGGCGCGCGCCGGAATGGCGTTTTGCCGCCTTGAGCGAGCCTGCCGATTGTCGCCCGAACGGAAATCACCTTAGGGTCCGCGCCGATGAACGGGTTTGGGCGGTCATGACGGCAGGGGCGAAAAGCGGCGTTGGCGCCGCCATCCGCAAACTGCGTCTGGCCCGCGGCTGGACGTTGAACGAGCTGGCGGCCCACACCGGCATACCCTTATCGACCCTGTCACGGGTCGAACTGGGCCAGAACGCCCTGAATTACGACAAGCTGGTGCGGCTTTGCCGCGCCCTGGAGGTTGATCTGCAGGGTCTCGTCGCCCGGGAGGCGGACGTGACCGCGATGATCTCTGGCCGGCGGGCGGTGATCCGCTCCGGCGAGGGCGCGTCCGTGAAGCTGGGGGTCAATAACGGCCGGCGGGCCGCCGCCGATCTGCTATCCAAGAACCTGTCGCCGGTCATCGTCGAGGTGACCGCGCCCAGCTTGGAGGCCCACGGTCCGTTCGTGAACCTGGAGGGCGAGGCCTATCTGATCGTGCTGGCCGGCGAGATCGTGTTTCACAGCCATGTCTATGCGCCCCTGCCGATGGCGGCGGGCGATGCGGTCTATTTCGACGGGCGCTCCGGCCATGCGCTGATCGCCCCAGATGGACCCGCGCGCGTACTGCTGGTCGCCGCCGGCGAACAGGCTTTCGGAGCCTAAAACCCTTCACTTCCGCCATTTCGTCTCGCGTCGTCCGACGTCAGCGAACGCGATTCCCAGAATTAACCGAATTTTCAGCCTGACGTGGGAAATGGCCGCATCGGGTCTCTGCCAGCAGCGGGACCGCAATGGGTTTCTGACGAGGGAGCGGACCATGCGTTTGCCAGGCTTTGAGTTTATCAACGGGCGGATGTCGATGGGGGCCCGGCTGGGTCTGGTGTCGGGCGTCTTCTGCATCTCGATCCTGCTGGTCACCGGGCTGTTCGTCCGCCAGTGCTGGCACGATATCACCGGCTCCCGGTCAGAGGTTCAAGGCACAGAATATCTGGCCAAGGTCTGGCCGTCCTTTGTGACCGCCGGCAGCCCCCTGCGGGACGGCGGTTCAGCCGCCAGCGAAATGGCCGCCGCCAGTCAGAAGTACGATTCACGCCTTGGAACCCAGGCTGCATCCGGCGCTTTCCTGCACGCCACTACGCCGGCTCAGCGCTTGTCGACGGGCCTGGATCTGTTCGAGCAGGTCTCCGACAAGGGAAACATCACCCTGGATCCCGACCTCGACACCTATCATGTCGGCAACGCCATCGTTGAGCAGTTGCCGGCGGTGATCGCCGACATTGCAGCCGCCTCGGACGCCATCGCCGAACCTTTGTCCAACAAGGATCGGGCCGTCGATATCACCGAAGCCCTGAACACTGTGAATGTGACCAGCGATATCGCCGTCTCCCGCATTGACGACGCCATGGCCGCCAATAGTTCGGGCCAGACGCGCAAGGCGCTGGGCGACCTGAACGCGGCGCTCAAGCACGCCACCGACGTCTATATTGCCCATAAGGCGGCCCTGATGGCCGGCGCCGGGGCGGACTCGGTCGCCACCGATCAGCAAGCTTTGCTCACTGTCACCGACCAGACCTGGCGCGCCAGCCAGAGCGAAATGGACCGGCTTTTGGGCGTGCGTCTGCACGGGCAGACCGAGGAGCTGACCATCAGCATGACCATCGTAG
>CAZJBC010000025.1:0-17366 GCA_964543805.1 uncultured Brevundimonas sp. | reverse complement strand
TCTTTGTGCTTTGGGTGTGGGTCCTCCCCCCCCCCCCCCCCGGTTTTTGTGGGGGGTGGGGCCGCGCGGGGGGGGGGGGGGCCCCCGCGGCCGCCACCGTCCGTGCGCGGGGCTCGCCCCCTCCGACATCCTGCGGATGTCTGCCTCCCCCATAAATGGGGGAGGTGTTTTGAGGTTCGACCTCATTGTTTTTCTCCACTGACCCAAGCCGGCTTCCGCTTCTCCCGGAAAGCCGCCATGCCCTCCTGGCCCTCGGGCGACTGGAACATCCGTACGCTCCAGGGGCCGGCCTCGTCGAAACCGTCGAGGATGGACAGCTCGGAAATACGCCGCACCAGGCGCTTGCATTCCCGCAGGGCGATGGGCCCGCCCAGGTTCAGCATGTCGATCTCTTCCTGCACGGCTGCGCGCAGGTCCGCGGCCGGAACCGCGCGGTGGACCAGGCCCATGCGCATGGCCTCGGCGCCGGTGAATCGCTCGCCGGTCAGCATCAGCTTCATGGCGTTGTGGGTCCCCAGCTTGGGGATGCAGACCACCGAGATCACCGCCGGGATGACGCCGATGCGCACCTCGGAAAAACTGAACGGCGCATCCTCCACCGCGATGCAGATATCCGCCGAGCCCACCAGACCCAGGCCGCCGGCGAAGGCCGCGCCGTTGACCGCGACGATCACCGGCTTGGCGCTGCCGAGCATGGCTTTCAGTATGTCGGGCAGGGTCACGGGCCGGCCCGTTTCGGTGGGGCTGCCCGGAGGGTTCTTCAGGTCCGCGCCGGCGCAAAAGGCCGTGCCCGCGCCGGTCACCACGATGCAGCGGACCGCCGTGTCCTCATTGGCGGCGGCCAGATGGTCGTAGAGCTCGCCAACCAGATCGGCCGACAGGGCGTTGCGGTTGTCCGGCCGGTTGAGAGTGATCCAGGCCGCGCCGCGGTCGATTTCGTAGAGGGTGGCGGCCATCAGTCGTCTCCTTCGGCGAGGGTCAGCAGGCGCTGGCCGTTCTTGATCTGCTCGCCCGCGGCCACGTGCAGGGCCTCGATGGTCCCGTCTCGGGGGGCGAGGATGCGGTGCTCCATCTTCATGGCTTCCAGAACCAGCAATAGCTGTCCCTTGTTCACGGCCTCGCCGGCAGCCACAGCGAGGGATCGGATAACGCCGGGCATGGGGGCCAGCAGGCCGCCGGTCAGGTCGCCAGCTTCAGCCAGCGGAAAACGCGGCTTTTCGGTCAGGGCCAGGTCGCCGTTGGATCCGTGCAGGAACCACTGATCGCCATGCGGCTCTGCGGAAAATTCCAGTCTCAGGCCATCGACGGCCATATCAACGCGCCCTTCCCCGCAATCGTGGGCGATGAGCCGGTGGTCTGCGCCGTCCACGGTGACGGCAAAAGCGCCGACCCGATCCGCGCGATAGGCCAGACTGATCTCGGCATCGCCGGCGGTGAAGGCAATCGTCTCGCGCGGCATAACGCTGTTGCGCCAGCCCGTCGGGATGGAATTCAGCACGGCGGCGGTCGCGCGACGCCGGGCCTGACCCTCCAGTAGGGCGGCCATGGCGGCCTGAACCAGTTCGTCGCGCGACGGCGTCCGCCGGGCGGCGGGCTGGATGCGTTCGATGAAGTCGGTGGTGGTGTCGCCGGCGATGAAGGCGGGCGTGCGCAAACACGCGACCAGGAAGTCGCGGTTGGTGGTCAGGCCCTGGACCTGGGTGGTTTCCAGTACGCGCGCCAGGCGCTGGGCGGCTTCGCGGCGGGTCGGGGCATGGACGATGACCTTGGCGATCATGGCGTCGAAATCGGGGCTGACCTCGCTGCCGGCCTCGACGCCGGAATCAAACCGCGCGGGCGCTTTCGTCGATGGCCGCCAGATGGTGACGGGTCCGGGAGACGGCAGGAAATCGCGGTCGGGATCCTCGGCGCACAGCCGCGCCTCGATGGCGTGGCCGGTTATGGTCAGGTCGGCCTGACCAAACGACAGGGGCTCGCCCTCGGCGATGCGGATCTGTTCGCGGACCAGGTCATGGCCGATGATGGCCTCGGTGACGGGATGCTCCACCTGCAGGCGGGCGTTGACCTCCAGGAACCAGAACTCGCGGCCGGCCAGCAGGAACTCAACCGTTCCCGCCGAAGAATATCCCACCTGCCGTCCGGCGGTCAGGGAGGCGGCGCACAGGGCGGCGCGGGTCTCGGGATCGACGGCCGACGACGGCGCCTCTTCGATGATCTTCTGGTGGCGCCGCTGGATCGAGCATTCGCGTTCGAAGCAATGAACCAGGGCGCCGTGGGTATCGCCGATGATCTGCACCTCGACGTGGCGCGCCTTTTCCAGCCAGCGCTCGAGGAAGACTGTGTCGTCGCCAAAGGCGCCTTGCGCCTCGCGCCGGGCGCTTTCCACCGCATCAGCCAGATCAGCCTCGGCCTCCACCACCCGCATGCCGCGCCCGCCGCCGCCGGCGGAGGCCTTGACCAGCACGGGATAGCCGATCTCCTTCGCGGCTTTCGCGAGATCGGTTCCGGGCTTGATTTCGACGGCGTTCAGGGTCGGCACGCCGGCGGCCTGCATCAGCCGTTTGGCCGACAGCTTGTCGCCCATCTTGCCGATGGCCTCGGGGCTGGGCCCGATCCAGGTCAGGTCCGCGTCGATCACCGCCTGGGCGAACGCGGCGTTCTCGGACAGGAAGCCGTAGCCCGGATGGATCGCATCGGCGCCGGTGCGGCGGGCGGCCTCCAGCAGTTTGGGGAAATCCAGATAGGTGACCGCCGAAGTGCGGCCATCCAGGGCCACGGCCATGTCAGCCTCGCGCACGAACGGCGCCTCGGCATCGCCGTCGGCGTAGACCGCCACCGTCGAGATGCCCATCTTGCGGCAGGTGCGGAAAATGCGCCGGGCGATCTCGCCGCGATTGGCGACCATCAGGCGGCGGATGGGCTTCACTACATCCGCCATGTGCCGAACTCCTTGGTCCCCTTGACCACATTGCTGGCGCAGGCTGACAGGGCGATGGCGATGACGGTGCGGGTATCGCGCGGATCGATCATCCCGTCGTCGGAGATGCGGGCGGTGGCGTAGAGACCTTTCGACCGCTCCTCGGCCCAGTGCTCGACATAGGCGGCGCGCTTGGCGTCGGCGTCCTCGTCGAACGGCTCGCCCTTGCGCGCGGCCGAAGCGCGGCCGACAATCGACATGACGCCGGCCATCTGTTTGGGGCCCATGACCGCGATCTTGGCCGTCGGCCAGATGAAGGTGAAGCGGGTGCCGAAGGCGCGGCCGCTCATGCCGTAGTTGCCAGCCCCGTAAGAGGCGCCAAGGATCACCGAGATGTGGGGCACG
Organism: uncultured Brevundimonas sp.; assembly: GCA_964543805.1. Classification (GTDB taxonomy): domain Bacteria; phylum Pseudomonadota; class Alphaproteobacteria; order Caulobacterales; family Caulobacteraceae; genus UBA5005. The sequence goes on along the minus strand of CAZJBC010000025.1, from coordinate 14,044 downwards.
GTCGAGTTGGAGACCGCGTTGATCATCTTGCTGCCGTTCTTGGTGATGCCGCCCTGCTCGTAGTCCGCGCCGACGATGTAGCCGGTGATGTTGTGCAGGAAGACGATGGGCGTATCGATCTGGTTGCACAGCTGGATGAACTGGGCGGCTTTTTCGGCGGACTCGGAAAACAGGGCGCCGTTGTTGCCGATGATGCCGATCTTGTAGCCGTGCAGGCTCGCCCAGCCGCACACGAGCGTTGGCCCGTAGAGCGCCTTGAACTCTTCGAAGTAGGAACCATCGACGATGCGGGCGATGACTTCGCGGATGTCGAAGGGCTGGCGCAGGTCCTTCGAGACCAGACCGAGCAAGTCTTCGGCGTCGAACAGCGGCGCCTCGATGGGGCCGGCGGGCTCAGGGCCCAGTTTCTTCCAGTTCAGATGGCGCACCACCTCGCGGCACTTGGCGATGCCGTCCGTCTCGTCGCGGGCCAGATAGTCGCCCAGGCCCGAGACCGTCGCATGCATGTCGGCGCCGCCGAGGCTTTCGACATCGGCGTCCTCGCCCGTCGCCATTTTCACCAACGGCGGCCCGCCCAGAAACACCTGCGACTGGTTCTTGATCAGGATATTGTAGTCGCTCATCCCCGGCTGGTAGGCGCCGCCCGCCGTGGCCGAGCCGAACACCACCGAGATGGTCGGGATGCGCAGTTTCGAAAGCTCGCTGATCTCGTAGAACAGCCGCCCGGACTCGGCGAAGTGGCCGGTCTCGCGCTGGATGGCCGCTTCCGGATCCTCGTCCGCCCCGCCGGTCAGATCAGCGCCGGCCGATTCCACGAACTGGACATAGGGCATACGGTTGATGCGGGCGATCTCCAGACCGCGCATCAGCTTCTTGTGGTTGAAGGGATTGAAGGCGCCGGCCCGCACGCTCGGGTCATGACCCAGGATCACGCACTCCACGCCCTCGATCACGCCGATGCCGCAGACAAACCCCGAGCCCACCGGATAGGCCGAACGCCAGGCCGCCAGCGCGCTGATTTCCAGGAACGGCGAGTCGCGGTCCAGCACCAGGGCGATGCGCTCGCGGATCGGCATCTTGCCCTGTTTGGCCAGACGCGCATGAGCCGCCTCGCCGCCGCCGCGCGCGGCCTGGGCCAGCAGGCCGTCCACTGCCTCGATCAGACCCAGCATGTCGGCGCGGTTCTGCACATGCGCCGCGTCGCGCGGGTCGAGACGGGAGTCGAGGACAGGCATCAGTTCACCGCCGCGCTTAGGTTCGGCGCCTTAATTCTCCTCTCCCCCTTGAGGGGGGAGAGGTCGGGAGTGGGGGTGCTTGCACCGGCTTCTCCGGCGATGTGTGAACCGTTGCCGAACGCGCCCTCTGACCAAAAGCCGGCGAGAGCACCCCCATCCCCGGCCCTTCCCCCCTTAAGGGGGAAGGGTGATTGTGTGTCGCCTCTCAAAAGAGCAACTCCGCCAGCTTCTTCTTGTGGAAAGCCCTATCGCCATGCTGGGCGGCGCACCAGATGGCGCGGCGGCGGTAGAGCTGGGCGTCGCAGTCGTATGTGAAGCCAAAGCCGCCGTGGAACTGGATCGCCCGGTCAGCGGCGAAAGAAAACGCCGCGTCGGCTTCGGCCTTGGCCATGCGCACGGCGATCTCGCCGGTGCCTTGCTCGTTGAAGCAGTGGGCGGCCGAATAGAGGTGGCTGCGGGCCTGTTCGTAGCGAACATAGGCGTCGACGACCGGATGTTTGACGGCCTGGTAGGCGCCGATCGGCTTGCCGAACTGAACGCGGGTTTTCGCGTAGTCGACGGTATCGTCGATGGCCGCCTGGGTTCCGCCGCACATCTCGGCGCAGGCCAGAAGGTTGGCCGCCAGATGCAGGTGCGCCAGGGTGGCGGCCGCGCGCGTCTGGTCCAGCAGGTGGGCTTCAGGCAGGACGATGCCGTCGAGACAGAGCGAATAGGCCCGGCGGGTTTCATCGACGATGGCCTCGCGGCGCAGGGCGGCAAACGGCAGCTCCGAGGTTTCGATTAGCACCAGAGCCGGCGCGCCTTCGTGCAGCACCGAAGCGATGATCCAGTCGGCGTCGGCGGCGCCCTCGACCAGGATCTTTGTGCCCGACAGCACAAGGCCGCTCGTGCCGTCTGCGCCAGCGGTCGCGGTAACAGTCTCCAGGTTCCAGTCGCCGGCCGCCTCCATCAGGGCCAGGGCCGCGGGCGCGCCGGCGGCGATCAGCGGCAGGATGGCCTCCTTCTGGGCTTCCGTCCCCCCGGCGATCAGCGCCTGGGCGGCAAGGGTTGATGGCACGAAGGGTCCGGCCAGAAGGCGGCGACCCATCTGTTCGACAACGGGAACGACATCGCCCAGTTCCAGGCCCAGCCCGCCAAAGGCCTCGGGTATGGCGATCGCCAGCCAGCCCAGCTCGCCGATTTGGGCCCAGACGGCGGGGTCGTAGCCGACCTCGTCGGTCATCAGGGCGCGGACCTTGGCCACCGGCGAGACATCGCGGCAGAACGCGGTCGCGCTCTCAAGCAGGTCGCCCTGCGCCTCGCTGAACCCGATACGGCCGATGTCCTGCACCGCCCCTCCCCTTCACCGCCTGATTGTTCTGATCCCAGGCTTGCGCGCAATTGGTAGCGCACGGCCGTGCGCCCGCCAAAGGAATTAAAGCCGCAGGCGGGACTAGCTTTTGGCCAGGCCCAGCACGTGCTCGCCGACGATGTTGTGCTGGATCTGGCTGGTGCCGCCGCCGATGGTGGCCGAAAAGGCGTTGAGATAGGCCCGCGTCCAGACTCCATCGTCCACCGCGTTCTCGTCGCCGACATAGTAGGCGCCGTGCGCGCCCGTCAGCGTGATCGCGAACTCATTGATCCGCCGCACAAATTCGGTGTTCATCAGCTTGCTCGACAGGGCCAGACCCGCCGGGTGGTCCTCGTTCAGGGCCGGAACTGCAATCCGTTGGCGGCACAGCTCCAGGCTCTGGATCTCCAGGATGAAGTCGACCATCTGGCTGCGGATGTCGGGATCATCCAGCGCCGGCGCGCCACCCCGTTGCATGCGCTTGGCAAGATCCAGGACCGCCCAGGCGTTGGTCGGGGTCTGCACATAGCCGCCGGCCTGACCGCCGCGCGCCCCGCGCTCGTATTCCAGCGTGCGCATGGCCACCTTCCAGCCGTCGCCCTCGGCGCCCATCAGCCCATCGGCGGGAACCCGCGCGTCGGCGAAGAAGGTCTGGGTGAAACCGTGCTCGCCGGTCAGCTTGCGGATCGGCATGGTCGTGACGCCGGCCATCTTCATCGGCGCCAGCAGGAAGGACAGGCCGTCGTACTTGCGCATCGTCTGCGGCGCGGTGCGGGCCAGCAGGATCATGTAGTCGGCATAGCCGCCCAGGGTCGTCCAGATTTTCGAGCCATTGACCACATAGACATCGCCGTCGCGCATCGCACGGGTCTGGGCGTTGCCCAGGTCCGAGCCGTTCTCGGGTTCGGAAAAGCCCTGGCACCAGATATCCTCGGCCGACAGGATGCGCTTCAGATAGCGCGTTTTGTGCTCGTCCGTTCCAATGTCCAGCAGCAGCGGGCCGGTCCAGTTCAGGCCGATCGCATTGATCATGATCGGGCCATGATGCTTGCGCATGGCCGACGTCGCCGCTGCCTGGAAGTCCGGATGCAGGCCGCCGCCGCCATAGGCCTTCGGCCAGGCCGCGCCAAGATAACCGGCGGCATGGACCCTGGCCTGCCACTCGCGCAGGAAATCGAATTGCCGGTCCGTCCCGACCTCCATGAAGGTCAGGGGCAGCATGAACCCCGGATCGGTATTCACATTCGCCGCGAACCAGGCGTCGGCGCCGCGGGAAAATTCGGCCAGGTCCTTGGGGTCGGGTTTGGTCAAGATGGAGTACTCCTGGCTCCGACGAGTGTGCCGGATTTTGCGACGGGAAAAAATGGTAATCGAACGGTCTTCCCTTGTCGTCAGGAGAGAGGCGGACGATAGATATCAAGCTTAACCATTAGGCGAGGACAACCATGTCGATCACGGCCGATGCGGCGAAGGAAATTGTAACCCGCGCACTTAAGGAGCAACTGGGCGATTCGGTGGGCGGGGCGACGGCGTTCTTGCTGTTCGGCCGTTATGGCGCACCGGGACTGGTCGACGACGCAAAGCTCGTCGCCAACGCCAACAAGGAAGGCGCGGCGGAATTCCTCGGGGATCGCGCCATCAGCATCGTTTCGGATCTCGCTCAGGACGCGATAAATCACGGCGCCGAAATCTTGGGAAAAGGCGCTCTCGAGGCCGCTGGATATAGCGCCGAGGCGATCGTTGAGGCAACCTTCCTCGTCGGAGGCGCGATATTCGATTCCTCAAAAATTGGCGAAGAACCGCCTATTCCACAGCCTCATGCCTTGCCGCCGGGCGAGCCGGGACCGCCCGCGTCGCTGGCGCCGCCTCCGCCGCCTGTGGATACCCATTCCTTGCCGCCTGGACAGGCTGGACCACCGGCGAATTTGGCGCCGCCGCCTCCCCCGCCCGCGCCACCGCGACCGCAGCAAGCCGGGGATGAGGGCGGCGACGGCGATGACGGCGACAATGGCGACGACGGCGACGACGGCGACGACGGCGACGATGGCGACGACGGCGATGACGGCGATGGCGGCGATGGCGGCGACGGCGGCGAGCAAAAGGGTGGTGGAGACGCCGACCCCTAATCGTGACTAGCCCTCCAGGCGGAGCGCCCTAACTTTTTTCCTTGCGCGCTCTCTGCCGCTCCAGAAACGCCGCCATGGCTTCGCTCGGCTCCGGCGTCGCGAAGGACGCCGCGAAGCTGTCGACGCCCGCGCTGATCGCCGCTGACAAGGGAAGGTCCTCCCATTTGCGGATCAGAGCCTTTTGCGCGCGCACCGCGCCGGGCGAGCTGGACAGCAGGGCGGCGAGCCAGGTCTCCACGGCGGCGTCCAGAGCATCGGGTTCGGCCAGGCGCTCGACCAGACCCCAGGCGGCGGCGTCCCGGGCGGAGAAGGTCTCGCCCAGCAGCAGGATTTCCCGCGTCCGGCCCCAGCCGACCAGCGCCGGCAGCAGCGCCGCCTCGACGACGGAAGGAATGCCCAGCCGGACCTCCTGCATGCCGAACATCGCCGTCGTCGCAGCGACACGCAGATCGCAGGCCGCGGCCAGCTCCAGGCCCGCGCCATAGGCCGCGCCGTTGATCCGGGCGATAACGGGGACCGGCAGATCGCGCACGGCGGCGCAGCAGCGATGAACCTGGGTGATAAAGGCGCGCGCCTCGTCGGAACCGGACAGCACGGCCATTTCCCTGATGTCGGCCCCGCCGACAAAGGCCGCTTCGCCCGCGCCGGTCAGCACTACGGCCCGAAGGGACTCATCAAGGGCCAGCTGCGCGAAGGCCTCCACGAACTCGGCCATCAGGGCGCCGTTCATCGAGTTCAGCCGCCGCGGATTGTCGATGGTCACGAAGGCCACGGTCCCGCCCGGGCGCACGTCGCGCCGCACGCCGATCTGGCGATCGCCTGACGAGATCATGTCCCGGCCTTGCCCTAGCGGATCACAGGCAGGGGCGGGTCAGGCGCGTTCGGGTCCCTGGCCTTGGGGTTCAGCTTCAGCGGCGGAAGCTTGATCTTGGTCTTGGTTTTGGGCGCGGCCGTCGTGGCGGCCGGCGCCGTCACATTGGTCGCCGGCGCCCCCGTGGCCGTCGTCGCCGCGCCGCCTGTCTTCGGCGGAGTCTGCCCGTTGGCCGTGGTCGCAGGCGTGGTCGTGTTTGTCCCTGGTACGGACGAGGTGGGGCGGGCCACGACCCCTGTCGCCGGCGCCCCGGCGCCTGTCTTCGCGGTCGTCCCCGGCGCACCGTTGCTGTTCGTCGCCGGGACCGCGGTCAGGCTGGAGGGCGGGGTATTGCCCGAACCGGTCGGACGGTTGTTGTTGCTCGTCGACGGGGCGACGCTGATCGAGGGGCCGGGCCGGACCACGGTACCCGTCGGGGCTGGATTGGGCGCAACGGTTGGCTGACCCACGGACGACAGTGAAGCGCCGCCGGGCGCGGGCTTGGACGGCGCCACAACCACCCCGGCCGGCGGCTTGCCCGTCGCCACCCCGGGCAAGGGCTTGTTCGGCACGGTGACCGGGACGACAGGCTTGTCAGGCTTCTGTGGCGGCAGGGGTTTGTCCGGATAGGTCGTGGGCGCGGGCTTTTGCGGCTGCGGCTTGTCGATGACCGGCTTGACCGGACCGGACAGCGGACCCGGCGCGGGCCCTGACAAAGGCCCCGGGACCGGACCCGACAGCGGACCTGGAACCGGGCCGGACAGCGGGCCAGGGACCGGTCCTGACAAGGGACCTGGAACCGGTCCGGAGACCGGACCCGAAAGCACCGGCCGGGCGGGGCCGGAGCCCTGGTTGTCGACCGGGCGCGGCCCCTTGCCGGGCGGAGGCGGCGGGACGATCACGGGCGGCGGCGGCGGCGGTCCGGAGGCAGGCGGCGGCGCGGGCGGCGGTCCGCCCGGCAGGCGCGCCGTAAACCACTGGTTGGCCGGCTCGGTCAGGAAGAAGGGGTCGGACAGTTGCTGGCCAAACACCGCCACCGCCTGGCCGGGCTGGGTGAGCGAGGCCGTCTTGGCCCCGACGGTCACGTCGATGGCGCCTTCCCGCAGGATGATCACCGCCGCGGTGGCCGGATCGCCGGTCAGGGTGGTCAGGCCCGGCGCCTGGGCCAGGAACTCGACCGCCTGCGGTCCGACCACGCCCTCCGCGATGGTGCCGCGGATGCCAATGCTGGCTGTAGGGGTACGCAGGGACACCGTCTCCGGCGTCGCGCCCCGGCTGCCCGAGACAAAGCGGAACAGGCCCTTGGAGACGGCGAAAGTCACGCCGGTGGCGGACTGGTTGGGGTCGTAGACGAACTTGTCGATGGTCACGCCCGCATCGGCGCCCATGGTGAAGACCGACTTGTTGACCAGGTCGATGCGCAGATGGCTTTCATCGCCGGTTTCATAGGCGTCGAGATAGTTGACCTGGCCGCCCACTTGCGCCGCGCGCCAGGCGGCTTCGGTCTGGGCATGGGTGCGCACAGTGTTGGCCACCTCGCCATTGATCCCGACCGCCTGAACCTTGGGCGGCGGCGCCTTGCAGGCCGCCAGCGCCACAAGGGCGATAACCGATGCGATGATCCTGATCTTCATGGGCATGCCCCCGCGCACCTTTGGCCGAGTGTCACCTGATCATATCATGGGTGCGAATTAAAGCAGGGTCCAGAATTGCGCCTGCGCACGCCCCCGCCTGCGGTTTACGCGGCCAAACCATTGGGATAAACTCTTGCAGGGGCCGGGGCGTCAGGTTGATGTTCCGTGACGTAGCCGCAAGCTCTGCCTCGAGACAGGGCGCGACGAGAGGAAACTTAAGTTGGAGCGTACCGATACCGCGCAGCCGGATTATTTTCACAAGGTTGTCGATTGCCAGTGGGCCTGTCCGGCCCACACACCGGTTCCCGAATATATCCGGCTGATCGCCGAGGGGCGATATTCCGACGCCTATATGATCAACTGGAAGTCCAACGTCTTTCCCGGCGTTCTGGGCCGCACCTGCGACCGCCCCTGCGAGCCGGCCTGCCGGCGCGGTCGGGTGGATGAAGAGCCGGTGGCGATCTGCCGCCTCAAGCGCGTGGCCGCCGACAACAAGGACGATGTAACGGCGCGCATGCCGCCGAAGCCGACGACGCGGAATGGCAAGAGGATTGCGCTGGTTGGCGCGGGCCCCGCCTCGCTGACCGTCGCCCGGGACCTGGCGCCCATGGGCTATGAGCTGGTGGTCTACGATTCCGATCCGCGCTCTGGCGGCATGATCCGCAGCCAGATCCCGCGCTTTCGCCTGCCGGAATCGGTGATCGACGAAGAGGTCGGCTACATCACGGACCTGGGTCTGGAGATGCGGCTGGGTCAGCGCATCGACAGCCTGAAGAGCCTGCTGGCCGAAGGCTACGACGCGGTGTTCGTCGGCTCGGGCGCGCCGCGCGGCCGCGACCTGGATATCCCCGGCCGCCAGGAAGCCTCGGCCAATATCCACATCGGCATCGACTGGCTGTCGAGCGTCTCGTTCGAACACATCGATAAAATCGGCAAGCGGGTCATCGTGCTGGGCGGCGGCAACACCGCCATGGACTGCTGCCGCACCTCGCGCCGGCTGGGCGGCGAGGATGTGAAGGTCGTGGTCCGCTCCGGCTTTGCCGAAATGAAGGCCAGTCCCTGGGAAAAGGAAGACGCCATCCACGAGGATATTCCGATCCTCAACTTCCTGGCCCCCAAAGCCTTCACCCACGACAATGGCAAACTGACGGGCGTCACCTTCGAAAAGACCCACGCGGTCATCGATGAGAGGGGCCGCACCAAGGTCGTGCCCTCGGGCGAGCCGGACGTGCACTATGAGTGCGACGACGTGCTGATGGCCGTCGGCCAGGAAAACGCCTTCCCCTGGATCGAGCGCGATATCGGCCTGGAGTTCAACGAGTGGGACATGCCCGCCGTTGACGAGGTCACCTTCCAGTCCACCCGGCCGGGCGTCTTCTTCGGCGGCGATGCGGCGTTCGGGCCCAAGAACATCATCTGGGCCGTAGCCCACGGCCACCAGGCGGCGATCTCGATCCACAAATACTGTCAGGGCGAGGCCATCACCGACCGGCCGCCGCCCATGGTCACCCTGGCCAGCCAGAAGATGGGCATCCACGAGTGGAGCTACGACAACGATATTTCCAACGAGGACCGCTACAAGGTCCCGCACCTGGACAAGGCGCTGTCCTTGCGCAACGTCAAGGCCGAGGTCGAGCTGGGGTTCGACAAGCGGGTCGGTTACGCCGAGGCCCAGCGCTGCCTGAACTGCGATGTGCAGACGGTGTTCACCGAGCCTCTGTGCATCGAGTGCGACGCCTGCACCGACATCTGCCCGGTGGATGCGATCACCTTTACGGCCAATGGGGATGAGGCCGATCTGCGCCACCGGCTGACAGCGCCGGCCCTGAACCTGACCCAGGACCTGTACGTGTCCAGCGACCTGAAGACCGGGCGGGTGATGGTCAAGGACGAGGATGTCTGCCTGCACTGCGGGCTGTGCGCGGAACGCTGTCCCACCGGGGCATGGGATATGCAGCGCTTCATTCTGGATATGGCCACGGCTGGCCCGGTGTGCGGCAAATGAGCAGCGTCAACGATTTCGTCGTCAAGTTCGCCAACGTCAACGGCTCAGGCTCGGCATCCGCCAACGCCCTCTTCGCCAAGTCCATTCTGCGCATGGGCGTGCCGGTCGCGGCGCGAAACATCTTCCCCTCCAACATCCAGGGCCTGCCGACCTGGTTCGAGGTGCGGGTGACCGAGGCCGGGCGCCTGGGCCGGCGCGGCGGCGTCGACATGATGGTCGCCATGAACCCCCAGACCTGGGACCGCGACGTGGCCGAGATCGAGCCGGGCGGATACCTGTTCTACGACTGCACCAAGCCCCTGCCCCCGTCGAAATTCCGTGACGACATCACCGTCATCGGCGTGCCGCTGACCGCCATGTGCAACGACAAATACGTGCTGCCCCGCGAGCGGCAGCTGTTCAAGAACATCGTCTATGTCGGCGCCCTGGCCGCCCTGCTGGACATCGAGCTTGGCGTCATCGAGACGGCCCTGTCCGAACAGTTCGCCGGGCGCGACAAGCTGATCAAGGCCAACTTCGAGGCCCTGCACATGGGCGCCGACTATGTGAAGGCCAACCTCAAACCCCTGGCTCTGAAAGTCCGCCGCGCGGAGGCCGTGGGCGACCGGATTTTCATTGAGGGCAACAGCGCCGCTGCGCTGGGCGCCGTCTATGGCGGGGCCACGGTCTGCGCCTGGTATCCGATCACGCCGTCGACCTCCCTGGCCGAAGCCTTCATGGGCTACTGCAAGGAGTTCCGCACCGCCCCCGACGGCAAGGCCCGCTACGCCATCGTCCAGGGCGAGGACGAGATCGCCTCAATCGGCATCGTCGTCGGCGCCGGCTGGAACGGCGCGCGGGCCTTTACCTGCACCTCGGGTCCCGGAATTTCGCTGATGCAGGAGTTCATCGGCCTGTCCTATTTCGCCGAGATCCCGGCGGTCATCTTCGACGTCCAGCGTGGCGGCCCCTCCACCGGCATGCCCACCCGCACCCAGCAGTCCGACATCCTGTCGGCCGCCTACGCCTCCCACGGCGACACCAAGCACGTCCTGCTCTTCCCGCAGGATCCGGCCGAGTGCTTCACCTTCGGCGCCCAGGCTTTCGACCTGGCCGACCGGCTGCAGACCACCGTCTTCGTCATGCTCGACCTCGACATCGGCATGAACGAGTGGCTGTGCGAGCCGCTTGCCTGGGACGACAACCACAAGATCGACCGCGGCAAGGTGATGACCCACGCGGATCTCGAGGCCGGCCGCGAGTTCGGCCGCTATCTCGAGGTCGACGGCGACGGCATTCCCTACCGCACCTATCCCGGCACCCACCCGACCAAGGGCGGCTATTTCACCCGCGGCACATCCCGCAACCCCTATGCCCGCTACAGCGAAGAAGGCAGCGTCTACGTCGACAACATGCAGCGCCTCTTGCGCAAGTTCGAGACCGCCAAGTCGCTGGTCCCGGCCCCCATCCGCGACAACGCCAAGGCCGCCACCAAAACCGGCGTCATCTACTTCGGCTCCACCACGCCCGCCCTGCACGAGGCCCTGGGCGTGCTGGAGGAACGCGGCCTGCATCTGAACGCCCTGCGCGTTCGCGGCTTTCCGTTCAGCGACGAGGTCTACGATTTCATCGCCGCCCACGAGCGGGTGTTCGTGATCGAGCAGAACCGCGATGGCCAGCTGCGCACCCTGCTGGTCAACGAGGGTCAGATCGACCCCCTGAAACTGCCGCCCGTCCTGCACTATGACGGCACCCCGATCACCGCCCGCTTCATCGTCGCCGAGATCGCCCGCCTGATGGGCGCGCCCGCCAACCGACCCCGCGTTCCCGAGGCCGCCGAATGACCTACATCACCAAGCCCAAGATGCATCACCCCAACCTGGCGGCCAACGCCCTGGGGTTCACGCGGCGCGACTATGAGGGCTCGGTCTCGACCCTGTGCGCCGGCTGCGGCCACGACTCGATTTCCGCCTCGATCATCCAGGCCTGTTTCGAGCTCGACCTGGCCCCCCACCGCATCGCCAAGATGAGCGGCATCGGCTGCTCGTCCAAGACGCCCGACTACATGCTGGGCGCCAGCCACGGGTTCAACACCGTGCACGGCCGCATGCCGTCAGTCCTCACCGGCGCCAACCTCGCCAACCGCGACCTGATCTACCTGGGCGTCTCCGGCGACGGCGACTCCGCCTCCATAGGCCTCGGCCAATTCGCCCACTCGATCCGGCGCGGGGTCAACATGACCTATATCGTCGAGAACAACGGGGTCTACGGCCTGACCAAGGGCCAGTTTTCGGCCACGTCGGACAAGGGATCCAAGTCCAAGGGCGGGGTGATCAACCACGACTCCGGCATCGACCTGGTCAGCCTGGCCCTGCAGCTGGGCGCGACGTTCGTGGCCCGCTCCTTCAGCGGCGACAAGCACCAGCTGACGCCGCTGATCAAGGCGGCCCTGCTGCACAAAGGCGCGGCCTTCATCGACTGCCTCTCACCCTGCGTTCAGTTCAACAACCACGCCGGCTCGACCAAGAGCTATGACTATGTGCGCGACCACAACGAGGCGGTGAACAAGCTGGACTACGTCGCCCACCGCGCCCCGATCCATGTGGAGTACGAGCCGGGCGAGACCCAGACCGTGACCCAGCACGACGGCTCAATCCTGTCCCTGCACAAACTGGCGGGCCACTACGACCCGTCAGACCGCGTCGCCGCCCAGGCCTTCCTGTCGTCGAAGGCGGCCCTCGGCGAAATCGTCACCGGCCTGCTCTTCGTCGACCCGGCGGCCGAGGACCTGCACGCCAGCCTGAACACAGTGGACACCCCCCTCAACGACCTGTGGGACGCCGAACTGACCCCGGGCGCGGGCGCGCTGGAGGCGGTGAACGCGGGGTTGCGGTAACGACCCTTTGCTTGCCACGGATTTGTGGAGCGCTTGGGGTGGAAAGCCGCGGGCTTGCATGACTATACAAAATTCTGTATGTTGCTCCCATGGCTGAACGCGCCAGGTCAATAAGGTTTTGGGCGGGCGCGCTTGATGATCTGCGGGCTTTCCCAGCCTCGGCCCGCCGCGACGCGGGTTATGAGTTGGACAAGGTTCAAAATGGCCTTGATCCAAGCGATTGGAAGCCGATCAATACGGTTGGATCGGGTGTGAGAGAAATTCGAATCCGGGAGGCCAAGGGCGCGTTCCGGGTTCTGTACGTGGCGAAGTTCGCCGATGCGGTTTACGTGTTGCACTGCTTCCAGAAGAAGACGCAGGCAACCAGCAAGATTGATATCGATCTTGCCGCGAAGCGTTATCGGGACCTGAGAAAGGAGCTGGATCAATGAGCACCGACAGTTTCGAGAGCGTGTGGGACGCGATCGAGGACACCCCGGCTGAAGCGGAAAACATGAAGCTCCGCTCCGCGTTGATGATGTCGCTTGAAGGGCACATCCGCGGCCAGGGCTGGACCCAGGCTGAAGCCGCACGCCGGCTTGGCGTGACGCAACCGCGCGTCTCGGATCTGCTACGCGGCAAGATTCACCTGTTTGGCCTCGACACCCTGGTGAACATGGTGGCGGCGGCGGGTCTCACCATCGAGATGCACGTCGCCACAGCGGCGTAGCGCGGGTGCGTGGCATGACCCGTTCAAAGGCTGAAATCTCCGACTGGACGCCTGAATGGTCCGCCGCCGAACTGGCAGAGATCAAGCGCGGCGCCGCGCTCCTGAAGCAGCGGCTGTCGGCCATGCGCCAATTGCGCGAACAGTTGGGATTGTCTCAGGACGAATTGGCTACGGCCCTGGGAATCAGCCAGTCGGCTGTCTCCAAGATGGAGGCTCGGTCTGAGCCGAAGCTTTCGATCCTGCGAAAGATGATCGAGTCCAAAGGCGGCCTGCTGAAGATCATCGCGGCCTTTCCCGATGGGGAAACCGAGATCGCGATCTGAGCTTGCCTATGGGGACATGCACGCATTTTCCCCCACCTCCCCCGTTTACGGGGGAGGACTGCCGCCAGGCGAGGAGGGGGCGAGCCGCACGCACCGGCCCCACGAAATCGGCCACATCCACCGTCGGCGGGCTAAAAGCAGGACCGACGGAAACCAGTATTGCGTCCTTTTAACCGAACGATCAGCTCCGAAAATGCGTACGGCTCCCATTTCACTGTACGCTTAACCACATGTCTGCTCGAATCGACCAAAGTCTAGAGCTTCCTGGAACTCTGGCCAGTTGATGACGAGGCCAACCCCTGCTCTGAAATTTCTACCAACGATGCCAAGCCCGCGCAGAACGGCCAGCTCCGCTTGGAAAGGCTTCCTAGCAGTACCTCCTCTCGCCGACACCTTCCGAATCACACGAAGACGATTTGCCATCTGGTCTTCAATCCAAGTGAGGTAAGCAGCGCTATCGAACGTGATGCGACGCCCCGCGACTGTCGAAAAAGCAAGCTGGTCGGCTGCGAATTGTTCCTCCGACAGCCTGTAGACATAATGTAAGAAAGCCCCGAGCCCGCCATCTCTCAATACTGCGACCATGAAGAGCGCACGAGGGAGGCCTGTATTTGCGTCACCGGTTCGCTCGCATGCATCAACAAAACGATAACCCTCTTCTGTAAGACGACCTTCGCTGTCAACAAATCCTAGATGCTCGGCACCAGAGTCTATGTCCTCTCGATAGGAATGAGCGCGATTGTGATAGTTCTCTACTACTAAGTCTAGCGCTGCCTCGGGGGTGATAGCGCCCGCATTGAGCTGGGTCACAATCTTGTTCTTTATCGAGTCTGAGCGCCCCACGAAGAAGGATTTTCTGCCGACTCCGTCCGACCGCAATATGAGCGATGGCTCTCCATTTACAGCATAGGCCGCACCGTCATAGTTCCACGCTGGCAGCGTGGAGCTGTTCAACAC
>CAZJBC010000024.1:0-17511 GCA_964543805.1 uncultured Brevundimonas sp. | reverse complement strand
AACGCGACTCCGAGGGCGGCCTCGATGAGACCCCGCAGCCACAGGGCGCGGGGAAAGGCCAGCAGCAGCGCTCCCTGGACAATGATCGCCGTCCCATAGGCCAGACACGGCAGGTACAGGGTCGACCGCAGGTTCATCCAGTCGATGTTGGAGAGCACGCCGGGATCAATGCCGGCGCTGCGCAGATCCCCGGCGTCGTGGGCGATCCCGAAATTCAGCACGCCGATCCACCACAGCACGGACACCGCGCCAAATGCGATCAGTCCCAGCGCCTCTCCGGCGCGCGAACGGCCGAAGGACGTGCGCCGCCAGTACTCGCGGGAAGCCGTGGATGACTTGTACGCCTTGCCTTTCGCCGCCCAGTCCCGGACCGTCTCCAGGTCCCAGGCGGCGATGCCCAGGTAGCGCAGGTCGCGCACCCGCCATTGGTCCAGATACCGGTGCGGCGCGCCGAACCGTTCCGCCAGCCAGGCTGCGATGGTGGCGACGCCAACGACGGAAATGACTCCGCCCAGGATCGAATGAATAGTCTGGTCAAACGCCCGGCCCAGATTGCCGCTGGCCAGAACGGCGACGATGAACACCACGACGGAAATGGCGACCGCAATGGTCGCGCCCACTTTCACGACGAACAGCCAATAGGGATAGAGTTCTGGCCCGACGATGGACTGCGGTCCCTCGCGATAGCGCGCCGCCACGACCAGCGGGTGGCCGATCTCGTGGAGCACCGCCTCGATCTCGGCGTCGGTCGGGGTGCGGCCAAGTTCGGCTTCGCGCTCTTCCAGCCGCGTCAGGATGATGTCCTTCAACTCGGCGATGATGTCGTCGCGCTGAGCCTTGGGCAGCAGCAGGGCGACGGCCCGCAGGTATTCGTCCACCAGGTTCATTTTTGTCCCCATTGCCATCAGATGTGCGTTATTTTTTCGAGAGAAGCGCTGATCCCGCGCCACTCCTCCAGCAGCCGGCGCAGCATCACTTCGCCATCGGGCGACAGCTGGTAGAACCGCTTTTTCCGTTTTTCTTCTTCACGCCATTCGCTGACCAGAAGGCCTTGCGATTCCAGGCGGCGCAGCAGGGGATAAAGGGTGCTTTCCTCCATCTCCAGGCCATCGGCCGCCAGGGCTTGGCGCAGGGTGTAGCCGTATCGCTCCTGCCGAAGCCGGGCGAGGACGCCCAGAGTCAGAGACCCGCGGCGCAGTTCCATTCGCAGGCTGTCGTAAAGAAGATCGTCCGCGCCCATGGGCCAATCACTCCATGCCACATAGTGTGTGACACACAGTGTATGCCAGACAGGTTTGCACGAGTCAACGCGCCGCGCGAAACGGCGGGCATGGCGGATGAACTCGTACCCGTTGAAGGCCGCGAGTGCGGAACCTGCGCGGTGTGCTGCGTGGTGCTGAAGATCGACGATCCGGCTCTCCACAAGGAAGCGGGAATTCCTTGCGTTCACATGGTCGAGCCGGGCGGATGCGCCATCCACGCCAGGCGGCCCGACACCTGCCGCGCCTGGTTCTGCGGATACCGCCTGGCGCCGCAGCTGGGCGAAGCCTGGCGCCCTGACCGCGCGGGCGTGCTGGTGGGCTTCCTGCCCTGCGAGGCGCCCGGATATCCGGCCACCGCCTTCAAGCTGACCACCTGGGAGCCAGACGCGATCCTGCAGCCCTTCGTGCTGGATTTCATCGCCGGCAATGTCGAGCGGGGCCTGCCGACCTATTTCGTGTTCATGTCGGCCGCGGGGGCGAGCTTCAAGACCTTCCTGAACGAGCGCCTGGCGGCCGTCGCCGGCAAGGCCGATCGCCCGCGACTCGTCCAGGCGCTGACGGTGATCATGCGCGAGCAGGCCGCGTCCAAGGCGGCGCTCGGCTAGCCAGGGCGCGCCAGGTTTAAGTGTACACGGTTATTCAGCCTGGCGCTCTCACCGGCTCTAGGCCTGGCCAGCCATCTGTTTGGCCAGGGGCGAAACCGGCCCCGCGGCGACCCGAGCGACGAACTCGGCCGTCGAGTTTTCCGAAGGGTAGGGCTTGTCCGGAACCGGGACGCCAAAGAACGCACACAGCGGCTCCCAGCCCTGGCCAGCCTCATAGACCAGCAGCCGCTCGGCCGGGATCGCGGCAATCACGTCATCGGTATGCCGCCGGAAGTGGTCGGTCATGAAGGCCCGGTCGTGCAGATGTCCGCGCATCGGCCCCATGAAGCTGTCGAAGAACGGCCGCATCGGACCTTCCTTCGACGTCGGCGCGTCTGGATTGAAGATCGTCGCCTGGGTGGAATCGAACCATTTGTCTGGATCGCGCACCGTGTGCAGCACCTTGGCGTCCGGATAGTAGGCGGCCAGCTCGCGCCAGTAATGGGCGCCCGGATAGTCGACCATGGAAGCGTAACCGGCAAAGATCGCGTCCCAGTCCGGCTTGCCGGCCGCTGCGGCGATCCACAGCGGCACGCTCTCGGGATGCTGGAAGACCTCGACCATGTGGTGGCAGGGGCCAAGGCCCAGAATGTTCAGGGCCGTCTGCATCGACTTGGTGCCTGTGCGGCCCAGACCCGAACCCACAACTTTCAACGCCATGATTGCATCCTCCAATGCCGCCCGGCCAAGCAAACCCGACGGGAAGAATATGCACGGATTTCGGTCAGGCGCACGCCAATCTGCACGGCGCTCCTGTTGGCGAGTTTCTTTGTAACCCCGGCGACAATGCGGTTAGTGTCGTCAGTCAAGATTGCAGGCCGCCTCACGCGTGGCCGCGGTCGGCGCCGTGTCTACGAGCACCTGGAATGAAATTGCTATCTGCGACCTATTTGAAAGGCCCGAATCTCCACGGTCCCGCTTCGGGTCTGCTGGCCGAAATCGGTTCGGTCGCGGACATGGACCCGGAGCCGGATTGGCGGCCGGACATCGCCCAGGCGGAGGCGGCGCTGAAGGCCCTGCGCCAGGCCCTGCCGATCGGGGTCGGGCGCGCCTTTTCCACCAACGCGGCCCAGATGGTCGCCGCCCCGTCGCCCCTGGCCGCGTTTGCCCTGACAATCTTCGATCACGTCGTGCACGATTCCAGCGTCGAGCCTGCCCCCAGCCGGATTACGGGGATCCGCCGCCAGGGCGTTCAGCTGTTTGCAGGCTGCAGCGAAGAGCGGATCGCCGAGCCGGTTCTGACCTTCGCCCTGGCCACGGCCCGCAGTCTCGCAGCGGGAGGCGCCCAGGCCGGCGGCCTGACCGAGCGGTTCCGCACCCTGCAGACTCAAGTGCGGGCCGATAGTCTGACTCCCTGGTCTGTCGCTCTGGCGAATGCGGCCTTCCGGCGCGGCGTTCCGTGGGCGCGGGTTTTCGTCCAGGGCCAGTTCCTGCGGCTGGGACAGGGCGTGCGCAGCTGGCGGATCCTGGAGACCGCCAGCGATCGGGCCGGCTATGTGGCCGGCGTCATGGCGGCGGACAAGCTTCTGGTCCTGAGCCTGTTGTTCACCCAGTCGCTGCCGACGCCGGACAGCCAACTGCTGTCCTCGGTCGAACAGGCGGTCGAGCTGGCCGATGCAATCGGCTATCCGTTGGTCGTCAAACCCCGGTCCGGCGCCGAAGGGCGGGGGGCCATCGTCAATATCAATGATGAGGCGGCGCTGAGGCGGGCGCTGGGCCAGGCCGCGTCGTTCGACAGCGCGCCCTTGCTGGAGCGGTTCATTGTGGGCGAGGAGTTCAGCCTGCTGGTCGTGGGTGGCCGGCTGCTCGCCGCCACGCGCGTACCGGCCGGCTATCCGGCTTACGGTCCCTGTAGCAACGTTACCGACCGGGTCCATGCCGAGGTTCGCGTCATGGCCGAGCGGGCCGCCCGCATCGTCGGGCTGGACATGGCCGAGGTTGTCTATCGCGCCTCCGACATCGCCCGTCCGTGGCGTGAGACCGGCGGAGCGATCCTGCATGTCAAAGCCATGCCGTCACTAAAGCCGCATCTGACCGCGAGCCCGGGCCGGGACTTCGCGGGCGCGCTCGTTGAAAGCTTGTTTCCGGACGGCGCGGACGGCCGCATTCCGACCTGCGGGGTTACCGGCAGCATCGGCAAGTCAACGACCTGCCACATGGTCGCGGCCATTCTGACCCATGCCGGCAAGCTGGTGGCGAGGTCGACGACGCAGGGCGCCTGGATCGGAGCCGACAAGGTGGTGACCGGCGACGTCGCCGGAGGGGCCACGGCCGGAAAGCTGCTGCAGGATCCGGGCGTGGAGGCCGGCGTGTTCGAGCTGGCGCGCGGCGGGCTGATCAGGTTCGGCATGGGGATCGACGGGGTGGATGTCGGCGCCGTTCTAAACGTTCACGACAATCACCTGGGACTGGACGGCGTCTCGACCCGGGAAGAGCTGGCTGCGGTCAAGAGCCTGGTCGTCCAGTTCGCCCGCAAACTGGCCATTCTGAACGCCGACGATCCGCTTTGCCTGGCGATGCGGACGCAGATCACCGCGCCGGCTCTTGGCCTCATCAGCCTGGACCCGGACAATCCGCTGTTGGCGGAGCATCGCCGGGCCGGAGGCCTGACCGGCTGCCTGCATCGCAACGGCCTGGATGACGCCAGGACCGAAATTCGCTTGTTCGAGGGCGAGATGCAGATCGGCGCCTTGTCGGCCGCGGACATTCCCGCCAGCCTGGGCGGCCGGTTCGAGCCGCCGCTGATCAGCGCCCTTTTTGCCGCCGCCATCGCCCATGGCATGGGCGTGGGGTTTGACGACGTTCGCGCCGGCCTGGGCCAGTTCGAGAGCGACTTCGCAACCAATCCCTGGCGGATGAACTTTCTGGAAGGCCCGCCATTCCAGCTGTGCCTGACCTGGGCGGACGGGCCGGCGCCCTACGCTGCCCTGTCGCGTTTCGCCGGCAAGACGACCGCGAGCGGGAACAAGCGACTGATGTTCAGCATGATGGGCGATCGCACCGACGATTTCATGCTCCAGTCGGTCGCCGCCATCGCCGCCGAGGACGCCTTCCACCAGTATGTGGTCAGCGACTGGGACGACCTGAGGGGCCGGTCGGCGGGCGAAGCGGCGGACCTTCTCATCGGCGCCCTGAAGCGGGGCGGCGTCGCTGAGGACCGCATCGTCCACGCCACAAGTCACGAGGCGGCCACCGATACAATCCTCGGCCAGGCCCAGCCCGGCGACCTGGTGATCATCGTCACGCCACGGGTCGGCGGCGAGCGGATTGTTCGCACCCTTGAGGCGCGCGGGCTGGTCCCTAGGCCGCCTTCCTGACGGGGGCGGGGGGGCGCAGGGCCGAGTTTGGACGGGCCTGGGCGTACATTTCCCACGCCAGCTGCCGCTCCAGCGCGCCGAAGTCGACTCCGCCGTTGGGAAGCGTCCCGGTCATCAGCGTCGAGTGGCTGGCGCCTTCGACAAAGTGGAATTCCGAGCGGGCGCCCAAAGCATCCAGTGTCGCCTTGAGCAGGCGCGCCGGCCTGTCCAGGTGATAGGTGTCCCTGGTTCCGACCCACAGGTGGATCTTGCCGTTCAGGTCCGGTTTCAGCCGCGCCCAGTCGCGGCGAATGATGAAGGTGATGTCGTAGTTGTCGCGCCAGTAGGCGGCGACAGTTGGATCGACGGCGCCGGTCCCGCGGTCGAAGAGAGGCTTTGGACGGCCATTCGCGCCCCGGGGGGAAAACACCCAGTCGAAACTGGCCAGCTGTCCGCCCACCTCGCCAGTCACACTTTCCAGATCGGAATAGGCCTTGAACGGGATTGTATTGTCGGAATTGGCGATGCGCATCAGCGGCGTCGGAGTCCCGTCCGGCTCGCGGAAGGCGTTGGCGCCGGGCGCATAGATGTCGATGTTGGTGAAGCTGTGGAAGTCGACCGGATCGGGCGCGGTCGGCCAGGCGCCGGCGAACAGCTTCGGATAGCGCACTTGCAGCCACAGCGCCGCCCAGCCGCCGGAGGAATGCCCGCCGGTAAACCGTCCCGACGCGCCGTCGGTGCTGTAGTGGCTGTCGAGCCAGGGAATGAACTCTTCCGTCAGGGCCTTGCCCCAGGGGCCGTTGTTGGCGCTATCGGCGAACTCGTGAGTTCCCGTCGGGCCGGCGTGATCCAGGAACACCCAGATCATCGGCGGCGCAGCCCCGCTGGCCATGTCGGCGTACATCTGCTCGATGGTGGCGGCGAGCGTGTTGTAACTGCCGCCGAAGCCTTCGAAGCGGAAGACGGTGGGATAATGGTCCGAACCGGTCTCGTAGCCGGGCGGGCGAACGACATAGGCCCGGATCGCCGTCGGCTTGTGGTGAAAGGATGTCAGCGCCGGGCTGGGAACGTTCACACGGTCGGAATGGGATGCAGCGTCCTGCCGGTGGCTGTACTGGATCAGCAGGGCGGGCGATGCGTTCGCGGCGGGCGCGGGCTGATCCCAGATATGCACCGCCGGAGGCACGACCTTGTTGAGAGTCAGGACGGGCGGCGGGCCTGGATAGGTGTAGGCCGTCACCGGGCTGACGATGTCGCCGTGCGACGGTTTCTGGTCGTAGGCATAGTTGCCGTCGGTATCGAGAATGGCCTGGACGAAATAGACGCCCGGCTTGAAATGCGGGCCGGCCGGATAGGTCTGGGCGCCGCCGCCGATGGTGAGGCTTTGACCCTCGGAGATCTTAACGCCCGCGACTGAGCGCGTGACCGTGGACGATGTCGGTGAAACGCTGGGGCCGATGCCGGTCACGTTCAGATACTCGGTGAGCGACGGCAACTGCTGGATTATCCGCGTCTGGATCTGTTCCGGGGTAGCTGTCTGGCCAGGCGGAGCAAAGGTCATCCGTTCTTCGGGACGGATGGCGACCAGGATCAGCCGCCCGCTCGCCGGCGCGGCTGTGGCGATCTGCATTCGCACCTGGAAGTCGGGAACGGGCCCGACTTCCGGCGCAGGGGTCTGGGCCGAGGCTGTGGCGGCAAGAAGGACCAGACCGGTAATAACCGCCGCCGTCGACTTCCAGCTCATGGTCGCCTCCCGTTTGCGGTATGATTTATACGCCAGATTGTGTTCGGCAAGAGTGGATCGCGCGGAGGTGGTCCGGCGCCGATGCGGATCGAAATTCGGCTGTGCCGGGAAATTCCGGGCGTGATATGGCCACGGCCTTGGCCAAAGAGTCCCCGTCCCGATGAAACGACCCCAGCTTTTGAACGCCGCCGCCCTGCTGGTCATGGCCGCCGTCTGCGCGGGTCAGGCGCTCGGACAGACGCCGCCGCCGGCGCCGGCGAAACCGGCTGTCACGCGGGGCGAGACGCTGTTTGTCGATCGCTGCATGGATTGCCACGATCCGCCGGCCGGCGAGGCGACGCCGTCCAAGGATGATATCTCCGGCTTTCCGCTGAATGATCTGGTGGCGGTGATGGAGACCGGCCGGATGGTCGGTCCGGCCCAAGGCCTGACCCACACAGACGTGGTGGCGATCGCCGCCTGGCTGACAGGTCAGCCGCAACCGCCTGCGCCGCCGCCGGCGCCTGAGCCGCCGACCAAGGGGCCGGCAGGCTAGGCCAAGGCGCCCACGGCGATGGGTTTGCCGCAGACGCCTCAGACAGTTGTAGTTCTAGCGGCGCGGCGGCTGGGTTACGATGACGGTGGTGTCGCCCGTCGCGCCCCTGCGGCCCGTATTGCCGGTCGCGCCCGTATCGCCCGTGTTGCCGGTCGCGCCGGTATCGCCGGTCGAGCCAGTGCTACCAGTGTTTCCGGTGTTGCCCGTTGCTCCCGTATCGCCGACCGCGCCGGTTCCGCCCGTAGCGCCCGTATTGCCGGTATTGCCGGTGTTGCCGGTCGCGCCGGCTGGTCCGGGAGGTCCGGCGACGACAGTGGTCGGGGCCGGCGGGGTATTGTTGCAGGCGCAAAGCGCGAGCGCGAACAGCGCCAGTGCGGCGGGCGTCAGATATTTCATGAAGTCTCTCCTGGCAGTCCGGCCGCAGAATCGCGCGCCATGCGATGGCTTGAAATCAAGCAAAGGCATCAATGGCGGCCACGAGCGGGCCGACACTACCGCAGCTTAACTGTTCGCCGCCGGTTGGGTTCCGGTCCGGGCCTAAACGAAAGCGCGGACACAAAAAATCCCTCCCGTCTCCAGGAGGGATTGATTGCCGGCCCCGTCGCCGGGACCTTATGGCTCAGGTCAGCCGTCGACCTTCACGGGAGTCCCGCGCACGCCGCTCATCGGCTCGTTCAGCACCGTGTCCCAGGCGATCTGCTGCAGGATCTTTTCGCGCGCCGCCGAGGTGGGGTCCTTCTTGTCGACCAGGGCCTGCAGGCCGACCGGGCTTTGACGGTACATGGCGGCGAACCAGACATAGGCCACCAGGTGCGCCGTCGGCGGCTTGGGGTGGCCGATGGGATCCAGGTGCATGTCCGACTGCTTGGTCAGGCCGGGAACCTTGCCCTGGATGACCCGCACACGCAGGGTGTAGACCGCCTCGCCCGAGGGCACGACATAGGCGATCTGGTGGCCGGCGCGCTTGTTGATGCCGTCCAGCTGGGCGCGCATCTTTTCCATATAGCCGCCTGGCGCGTTGAGGGCGTCGATCCAGCCTGTGACATCCTGCAAGGTGGCCTTGTCGCGGTCGGCGTTGGTGAACGAGCCGCCGCCGGTGCCGCCGACGGAGGGCGTCGAGCCATGGCCGTCGTAGGCGCCCCATGAGTTCTGCACCATGATCCGGGCGTTCTTGTTGTGGGCGATGACAAAGTCGCCGAAATGATCGATGCCCTCTTCGGGCATGATGGCGTTGGGCGACATGGTGAAGACATCGACCTTGTCGCCGCCCTTCAGCAGCGCGGCCTTGGCGCGGTTCTTGGAATCATCGCCGTTGCCTTCGTTCCAGTGCTGCATGGGCGTTGAGCCGCCGATCATCTGCACCGCCAGGAATTCCTGGCCGGTGAGGTGACGCTCGTTGGTGAGCTTGGTCAGCAGCGGAACACCCGGAGGCGCCGCGACGGCCGGCGCGGCAGCCGGCGCTCCGCCACGTCCTGGCGCTGCCGCGGGAACCGCGCCGCCGCCGGGCGTCACCGCCTGGGTGCGCTGAGGCGCCGGACGGTCCGGGTCGGTGGAGATGAAGACGTTGAAGCTGTGGGTGGCCATGACGATCTTCTGGCCGCGGGTGATCGGGTGGGTCGCCGCGCTGGACGAAGCGGCCGCCGGCGCCGTCTTGGCCGCCGCGCCAAGGGCCGGAGCCGTGGACAGGACGCTTAACGCCAAGGCGCCCATCACCACGCCCGCGCCGCTGATTTTCAGCAGACGTTTGATTTCAAAAGACATAATCCGTTTCCTCCGGGCTGATCCCGTTGTTTATTGGACCGGAATACTAGCGCCTGCGCGTCAAACCGCAACGCTTGGCGCCGTCCGTCCAGATGGCGGTTCAGGGTCCCGGCCCGCCCGTGGTTCCTCGCCCACAGTCGGTGGATCGCCGGCTCGCCATGGCTTTTCGCCGCGCGATCGCTTCAACGCCAGGGGTTACCTCACCACCGGCTTCCACCCGCCCAGGACAAATTCGGGACGGCTGTAGTCGGCGATGGTCTGGGCGTCATGCTCCATCGTCAGGATCTTCGCCGCGGGATGGCGCCTGGTTGGGTCGATGGGTTGGCCCTCCTTGTCCCGGGTATTGAATTCCCACAAGTGCAGGTTGCTCCAGTCAAAGGCCGGCTGAGCCTCGACCGGTCCCCAGCCTTCGGGCGGCACGCCTTCGGTTCGCGCGTTGATCAGCACCATTTCAGCATTCGGAAAGTTCGCGCTCGGCGAGCCGGCGGGACCATTGCGGGGCAGGCGGGCGAACACGCCGCTCGACTTCTGCCCCTCCGGCCTGGCCGGGGTGATCGACCAGGGCAGGGGCTTGTCGAGATGGACGAACCTTGAGTCGACGAACACGTTGCCGTGGCTGCCCTTGGGCGTACGGGTCCAGGTGAACGGGCCGACGGAATCGACCTCGCATCGCAGGCAGTACAGCGCCGCATAGGCCAGGATGGTGTCGCCGTCGCCGGTCAGACTGGAGTCGACCATGTAGATCGTGCCGTAGGTCGTGAAGGCGTCGCCCGAACCGTTCAGGGTCACCCGGTCAATGATATTGTGCTGGCCGCGCATCAGCAGGGCCTCGGCCTGGCCGATGAAGTCGTTTCTGATGGTCAGGGTCGACAGCTGGACGTCATCGGAATCGGCCACCGTGAAGGCAGGGCGGGTGCGGTTGAAGGCGCTGTTGTTGGGATAGTGGATGACGGTTCCGGCCCGGTCCTCTCCGCGGATGATCAGGTTCGACTTCTTGCTCATGTAGACGATCTCTTCGTAGTCGCCCTTGCGTACGAAGATGGTCAGGGGCCGAGCCGGCTTTGCCGGCGCGAAATCGATCGCGCCCTGAACCGTGTTGAAATCGCCCTTCCCGTCGGCCGAGACCACGACGCGGGTTGTGTCGGCCCGGGGCGGCCCGGCCTTGGTCGTGAAGGTCCAGCCGGTGTTGGCGCCGATTCCCGGAAAGACGCCGCTGGCGGGACGCAAGACGCCCGGGTCAAGCTTGACGATATAGGTGTGGCCGTACTGCAGCTTGCCATGATGGGGATAGATGACGGCGGTGTTTCCCTTCACGACGATCGGGAAAAAATGGAACCAGGCGCCGCCGATCTGGGTGGACTGATAGGCGGTGTCGGTCGGCCCGGCGGCTGCCGGCGGCGGCGGTGAGGTGGTGCTGCCATCGGCGGTGGGCGATCGCCCCGTCGGGTTGGGCGAAGCGGGCAGGCTCAGGTCCAGGCTGTCGACCACCGACTTGTCGCCGGCGTCGCAGATGGTGATTTTGCCTGATGTTCCGATAACCGGCGGCGTCGGGAACGTCAGGACCAGGTTGGTGTCGGGATTTACGCCGCGCGCGCCGCTGGCCGGAAACAGACGCGGCGCCGGCGACTGGGCCCCGGCCGCGAGCGGCAGGATGACGAACAAGGCGGCCAGCCAGCCGCCCAGGCGAATTGAGTTCGCAGACTTCATGACCATTGCTCCAGCCGCCGACCTGTTTGCGGACCTTGATGGTTGATTAGTCCGGCTGGAAAGCGGTGTCACGGCGAGCGTCGTGACACTGTCTCGCCGGACCTGTAAGCTCGGCTTCAAAATCCTGGAGGGAACCGTATGATCCGCCACTTCGCCATATCCGCCATCGCCCTTGCCCTGGTCGTGGGGGCCGGGGTCGGATCGCCCGTTCTGGCCCAGCGCGGCCCCATGGTGCTGACTGCGCCCACGGACGAATCGCGCGGCGACGCGCTCAACAATCCCGCCCTCAAGGGGCCGGAGGTGATCAAGTTCATTGGCGTCAAGCGTGGCTGGCGCGTGGCCGAGCTGTTTTCCGGCCGGTTCACCACCGCGCTGAACCAGGCGGTCGGCCCGCGGGGCAAGCTCTATGCGGTGACGCCGACCGAGATCATCAAGGTCCACCCGGAAATCACCGATCAGATCGCCAAACACAAGACCGAGGCGGCGTTCAAGGGCGTGGAGTTCTCGACGCCCTCGGTCAACGACCTGGTTCTGCCCGACAAACTGGATGCGGTGTTCATCCGCCAGAACTACCACGACCTGCACACCACCATCATGGGCGGCCCGGTCGATGTGCCGGCCTTCAACCGCAAGGTTTTCGCCGCCCTCAAGCCCGGCGGCGTCTTCGTGATCCTGGACCACGTAGCCCTGCCGGGCTCGGGCCTGGCCACGCCGCCCCGGTTGCACCGCATCGATCCCGAGATCGTCAAGCAGGAGATGACCGCCGCCGGGTTCGTGTTCGATGGGCAGAGTGACGTGCTGCACAACACCACCGACGATCACACGAAAATGGTGCTGGACCCGGCGATCCTGGGCAATACCGACCAGTTCCTGCTGCGGTTCAAGAAGCCCCGTTAGATCCGGGGAAGGCCTCTGGCGCCCGGCAGTTTGATCCAGCGCAACGACTCCCGGCGCGATGCGTTCAGCATTTGAGGGCGAAATCCATTCGCCGGGAGAGATTCCATGAAACGTCTGATTTTACTGACCGCCCTTCTGGGCGGGGCAGCGGCCTTGGCCGCCTGTTCGCCGCCGGCCCAG
This sequence comes from uncultured Brevundimonas sp., assembly GCA_964543805.1. GTDB lineage: Bacteria > Pseudomonadota > Alphaproteobacteria > Caulobacterales > Caulobacteraceae > UBA5005. The sequence goes on along the minus strand of CAZJBC010000024.1, from coordinate 5,485 downwards.
AAGGCCGAAGCGCCGGCAGCGACAGAGGCGTCCGCCGGCCCGCCGGCCCCCAAGCCGCTGTTCACCGTCAATGAGATGATGGTGATGATCGTCGATCATCCGGGCGAACTTCTCTGGGACACCGAAAAAGCCGGTCACGGCCCCAAGACCGAGGAAGACTGGTACCAACTGGGCAACCACGCCGTCGAGCTGGCCTCGGCCGCCACCCTGATCAAGATGGGCGGCACGGGCGGGCATGACATGGAATGGGCCAAGGACAGCCGCTGGCAGACCGCCGCCGATCACCTGGCCACCGCCGCCATCGCCGCCCGCGCCGCCACGGTCGCCAAGGACAAGGCCGCTCTGGTCACGGCCAACGGGACCATCGTCGACGCCTGCGAGGAGTGCCACAAGGCCTTCAAGCCGGACATCCCGACCGGCGGCCTGTTCCTGCACCACCCACTGTCCAAGGTCACCTTGCCCGCGACCTAGAGCACGCCAGCGGTTCTGAAGATTCCATAAGAACCGAACAGGTTCTGAACGACGGAATCGTCAACTGCCCTTCGCCGGCCCGGCCGCCGGGGCGGCGAAGGATCGCATATCCATCGCTTCGCCCTTAAGTGATTGATTAACGCACAAAAATTTATTGTGTCGCGAATGCGGCAAAATGATATGCTGCGCATAACGGACTTGCCCCGCCGCCGATTGGCGGCTGAGTCTTTCGTGGACGGGCAAAGGCTTGCAGGGAGATTTGACATGAAGGCTGTTTGGATTGCGACGGCGGCTACCGCTGCGCTTATCGGATTTGTCGGGGGCGCTTCGGTGACCTCGGCCGCAACGGTGGATGGACCCAACATGGTCCCTGAGCGCGTAAGCGACTTCCAGCTGACCGACACGACCCGGATGGCCCATGAGCTCTACTACTTCAACTATGCGCCGGTCATCGTGTTGATGTCGCAGACCAACGGCTCGCCGCTCTCGCGCGCCGCGGGCGCTGAACTGGAAAAGCTGCAGACCGCCTATAAGGACCGCGGCGTCCTGTTCTACATGATCAATTCCAACAGCGGCGATACGCGCGAGGCCACGGCGGCCGAGGTGGCGGCCAACCATTTCACCATCCCGGTGCTGATGGATGACCTGCAGCTGGTCGGCGAACAGCTGAACATCCAGCGTGAAGGCGAAGTCTTCGTGCTGGATCCCAAGAATGGCTTCAAGGTCGCCTACCACGGACCGCTGGATGACCGCTTCTCGGCGGCGAACCCGAATGCGAGCGCTAAGGTCAAAACGCCTTACACTTCCGCCGCTATCGACGCGGTCCTGGCCCAGCGCCCCGTCGCCAACCCGCGGGTCGACGTCAAGGCCGGCCGCCTGGTCGCCATGACCGAGCGCGGCAAGACGGTCGAGCACACCGCCATTTCCTACGCCAGCACGATCGCGCCGATCCTGCAGGCCAAGTGCGTCACCTGCCACCAGGAAGGCGGCATCGGCCCCTTCAAGATGGACAGCTATGAAGCGGTCAAGAACCACGCGCCGATGATGCGCGAGACGGTGATGACCAAGCGCATGCCGCCGTTCTTCGCCGACCCGCATGTCGGTCACTGGTCGAACGACACGTCGCTGACCGCCAATGAGGCCAAGACCCTGGTCCACTGGATCGAAGCCGGCGCGCCGCGCGGCGAGGGCGAAGACCTTTTGAAAACCCATGCCGGCTCTGCCCCGGAATGGCCGGTGGCGCTGGGCAAGCCGGACGTGATCGTCACCCTGCCGTCGTTCACCGTTCCGGCCAGCGGCGTGATCGAATACCAGAACATGGTGGTCGACAATCCGTTCAAGTCCGACGCCTGGCTCCGCGCAGTGGCCTTCAAGCCCGGCGCGCGCGACGTGCTGCACCACATCACCTCCAGCTATTCAGCTGACCCGAAACTGCCGCCGGCCAGCATCCCTGGCAGCTCGGTGGGCTCCTACGTTCCGGGCGCAGGCATCCAGGTCTACAATATCGGCACGGGCGCTCCGGTCCCGGTCGGCGGCAAGCTGCACTTCTCGATGCACTATACCGCTGTCGGCAAGCAGGAGACCGACACCACCCAGATCGGCTACTACCTGCTGAAGACCCCGCCGGAAATCATCCGTCGCGCGGCGATCATCTCCGATCCGAACATGATGATCCCGGCCGGCGACGCCCGTCACAAGGAAGTCTCGTACCTGCAGTTCCCGGCGGACGCGGTGCTCTACAGCGTCCACCCGCACGCCCACTATCGCGGCTATCAGGTCGAGCTGACGGAAATCACCCCGGACGGCAAGGAAACGCCGATCCTGTCGGTGCCGCGCTATGACTTCAACTGGCAGCTGGACTACGACCTGGCGACGCCGCTGACCATCAAGGCCGGCACCAAGCTGCGCGTCTCGTGGGTCTACGACAACTCGCCGCACAACAAGGCCAACCCCGACCCGAAGATCAATGTCGCCTGGGGCGAGCAGACCTGGAACGAAATGATGTACTTCCGGGTCAACTATCGCTGGGTTGATGAGACCAGCAGCCACGTGCGCAACGACCTGCAGGCCAAGCTGATGGACACTCGTGTCCTCGGCGCCCTGGACGACAATGCCGACGGCAAGGTCGAGCTCAACGAGCTGGTGGGCACCTACGCTTCGCTGAAGCCCCGCTTCCAGCAGCTGGACCTCAACCACGACGGCGGCCTGGACGCCGCCGAACTGAAAGCCGCCATGCCCTCGGCCAACCGCCGGGCCGCCGCTACGGACGCGGATCTGTAGTCAAGGCGCAAGGCTTCGGCCACGATTTCCCCGCGTTCGCCTGACCGGCGGGCGCGGGGTTTTCGCATTTAGGGACCGGGGCTCTCCCGAACGCCGCGTATGAGCCGCGCATCGTCCAGGTCGAGTGTAAGATCGGCGCGGGCAGGGACCTCGTCCAGCATCCAGCGCGTCAGGCGTTCGTAGTACTGGGTGAAGGCCGCAACCTCGACGTCGTTCATCGGCCGGCCCGCGCCCGCGAGGGCCAGGTTGTCGGTCTCCTGCTCCAGCCGCCAGCGCGCAACCACCTCGAAACCGGGCGCACGCAGCATGACCAGGCGGTCGATCGGCGCGAACAGCGCCGGATAGTCCCGCGCCAGGGCCTGGTTGACGTAGGCGCGCCAGACGCCGCCGGCGTCGCGCTCGCGCTCCAGGGCGTTGATGGGAGCGGCCAGCATCGCCGGCGGCTGGGGCGCGGCGCCGACACACCAGCCTTCGAACAGAACCACATCGGCCGGGCCGGCAATAGGCCGCCAGGCCGCCGGCGGGGCGCGGTCGTCGGCGATCTTGTCAAACAGGGGCAGGACGACATCTTCGCCGGCCTTCAGTCGGGTCAGCAGTTCGGCGCCCAGGGCGACATCGTGCGTGCCCGGCGGACCCCGCGTGGCCAGCAGGGGGTGGATATCCCGGGCCAGCGCCGCACGTTCAGCCCTGGTCAGATACAGGTCGTCGAGCGAGAGGATCGCCACGCGTAGACCTTGCGCGGCAAGATCGCTTTGGACCGCCCTGGCGAGCGTCGACTTGCCCGAGCCCTGCGCGCCGCAGATGCCAACGACCAGCGCGCCGGAACGCCCGCCGGTTCGCCGGCGGACGTCATCGGCGATGATCGCGGCGGCTGAGGGGGCGGATAGGTGGGGCAGGGGGACTCGCAGACAAGGATAGGGGAAAGGATATCATGTCCGTCGGGTCACGATATCCTGTCCCCTGCCTGTCCGACCAGGGGACTTGACGGCATTAGTATGCACGAGTATGTATATGCGTGATTATGCAAAATAGTCCCTTCGAAACCCTGGCCGACCCCACCCGCCGCCGTATCGTCGAGGCGCTGCGCGACGGCGAGCGGCAGGTCGGCGATATCGTCCGTGAGGCCGGGATCCACCAGTCCGGCGTCTCACGCCACCTGAGGATCCTGCACGAGCAGGGGTTCGTGTCGGTGCGGCCGGATGGGCAGCGCCGGCTCTATGCCCTGCGCCCGGAGCCCTTCGGCGAACTGGACGCCTGGCTGGCCGGCTACCGGCGTCTTTGGGACGCCCGCCTCGACCGCTTCGGGGCCGCACTCGAGAAGCGACAACAGGAACGCATTGAAGTCCGTAAACAGGAGCCGCCCAAATGAATGACCTGCACCCCTCCACCGAGTCCGCGGCGGTCCAGGCCCCGGTGGTCATCGAACGCACCTACCGGACCGGCCTTGAGGACCTGTGGGCCCTGTGGACTACTAAGGAAGGCTTCGAATCCTGGTGGGGCCCCGAGGGCTTCCGGGTCGAGGTCCACGCCCTTGACGCGCGCGCGGGCGGCGAGCTGGCCTACGACATGATCGCCGATGCGCCCGAGGCTATCGCCGCGATGAAGCAGATGGGACAGCCGGTGTCGCACAATACCACCGGCTGGTTCGGTGAGTTTCAGCCGCACAGCCGGCTGACCCTGGTCCACCTGATCGATTTCGTCCCCGGCTCGGAGCCCTATGAGGCCTTGATCGAGGTCGACTTCCACGCTCTGGGCGACCAGGCGCGCATGGTGACCACCGTGCATCCCCATCGCGATCCGCACTGGACCAAGATGTCGGTCATGGGGTTCACCAGCCAGATCAGCAAGCTCGACCGGCGGTTCGGCGCCTAGCCGTCGGTTTTGACCGCGACATGGCTCCCGAAGGCCGGTATCTTTCTCGCCATAACAACGTGAGGGGGATCTCCCGTGTCCAGCCAAAGCCTCGCCGCTCGCGGCCTGATGGTCTGTTTCGCCGCCGCCGTGGCCGCCGCCGCGCCGCTGGCCCTGGCCCAGACCGCGAAACCGTCCGCCCAGGCCTACAAGGCCCCGCGTAACGCCTTTGGCCAGCCGGACTTCGGCGGGGCCTGGAGCAATGCGACCATCACGCCCACCACTCGCGTGAGCAGTTTCGGAACCCGCTCGATCTACACGCCGGATGAGGTCAAGCAGCAGGAAGGCGCCCAGGCCGCCAGTGTCGTGGCCGGCAATCAGCCGATCGACAATTCCAAGCCCCTGACCGACGGCGTCATCCTGGCCCATGGCGGCGTGGGCATCGCCGGCAACTATGACCGCGGCTGGTTTGAGCCAGGATCGCTGGTGATGCGCGTGCATGGCGAGGCGCGCAACTCGCTGCTCACCACGCCGAACGGTCAGGTCCCGCCGCGCAAAGGCGCATTGGCGCCGGTCGCTGGCGCCGGTCGGGCGCCCCTGGCTGCCGGCCGCCCGGCTGGCGCGCCGGCCCGCGCCGCCGCCACCGACAATCCGGAGACCATGGCCGCCGGCGACCGCTGCCTGATCAGCTTTGGCCGCAACGCCGGCCCGCCCATGCTGCCCAACGGCTTCTACAACAACAACTACCAGATCCAGCAGGGCAGGGACGCGGTGGCGATCCTGAGCGAGATGGTGCACGACACCCGCATCGTGCGCCTGAACAGCACCCACCGCACCGACGGCGTGCGCCCCTGGTTCGGCGATTCCATCGGCCACTACGAGG
>CAZJBC010000023.1:0-17677 GCA_964543805.1 uncultured Brevundimonas sp. | reverse complement strand
GACGCCGTGGTCGCCGGAACCAAGGCGCCCGCCTCGGTCGCCGTCGCCGGCGGCGAGGACGTCGCCCTGGCCTCCAAGGGCAAGTCGGCCGACTTCACCAAGATCTCCTACACCAATCAGGTCGCGCCGATCCTGCAGGACAAGTGCGTCAGCTGCCACATCACCGGCGGCATCGCCCCGTTCGCGATGAACAGCTACGACATCATCAAGAGCCAGGCGCAGATGATCCGCGAGACGGTGCGTACGCGCCGCATGCCTCCCTATTTCCCCGATCCCCATATCGGCCACTTCAAGGATGATCAGGGCCTCACCGCCGATCAGACCAAGATGCTGGTGCACTGGATCGAAGCCGGCGCGCCGCGCGGCGACGGCGCCGACCCGCTGCTGGCCAACGCCGGCAAGGTTGCGCCGGAATGGCCAGCCGAACTGGGCAAGCCCGATGTGGTCGTCTCCATCCCGGCCTTCAACGTTCCGGCCACCGGCGTGGTGGAATACCAGAACCAGCGCGTGCCAAATCCGTTCAGCAAGGACACCTTCCTGCGCGCCATCGCCATCAAGCCGGGCGATGCGCGGGTGCTGCACCACGTGGTTTCAAACCAGGTCGCCGACCGCACCCTGCCGCCGGCGGATATCCCCTCGGGTTCGGTAGGCTCCTATACCCCCGGCGCGCGGCCCCAGGTCATGGGCGCCGACACCGGCGCTCCGGTCCCGGCCGGCGGCATGCTGAACTTCCAGATGCACTATACGACCATCGGCACGGCGGTCACTGACCACACACAGGTCGGCTTCTATGTGCTGAAGGACACCCCGAAATACATCAAGCGTTCGATCGTCATCGGCGACCAGGGTCTGCACATTCCGGCGGGCGATCCGCACCACACGGAAATCTCGTACATGACCTTCCCGGCCGACGCCTACATCTACACGCTCTATCCGCACTCGCACTATCGCGGCATGCATGTGGAGCTGAAGGCCAAGACCCCGGACGGCAAGGAGACCATGCTGCTGTCGCTGCCGAAGTACGACTTCAACTGGCAGCGTGACTACGATCCGGTCGAGCCCCTGCTCGTCAAGGCGGGCACCAAGCTGATCGCCACCTGGGTCTACGACAACTCGAAGAACAACCTGGCCAACCCCGATCCGACCAAGGACGTCACCTGGGGCGAGCAGACCTTCAACGAGATGATGTACTTCCGCGTCAACTACCGCTTCGTCGACGAGACCAGCGGCCACCTGCGCAACGACCTGGCTTCGGCCCTGCAGGCAACCGGCGCTTTCGGCATGCTCGACGACAACGCCGACGACAAGCTCACCCGCGACGAGCTGGCGCGTCGCCCGGACCTGCTGGCCAACTTCGCCATGCTCGACCGTGACGGCAACGGCTCTCTCGACCACGACGAGTTCGCTTCGGCGAGCGCGGCGGGCCGGGGCGGCGCACGTGGCGGTCCGACCGCTGGCCGCGGCGCCGCTGGCGGCCGCGCTCCGGCGGCGGTGGAAATCCCCGACCTGTAGGGCGGGTATCAAAACCAGATACAGAAAGGGGCGCTCCAACCGGAGCGCCCCTTTTTCTTTGCAGGCCGTGGCGGAGCTAAGGCGTCAACCCGCCACCAGGCGCTTCATCGCCTGCTCCAGGCCCTTCAGCGTCAGCGGGAACATGCGGTCGTCGACCAGCTGCTTCATGGCCGCGATCGAGGGCGTGTAGTCCCAATGGCGCTCCGGCGTCGGGTTCAGCCACACGACGCTGGGCCAGGTTTTGATCACCCGGTCGATCCACACCGCACCGGCTTCTTCGTTCCAGTGCTCCACCGAGCCGCCGGGATAGGTGATTTCATAAAGGCTCATGGTCGCGTCGCCCAAGAAGATGACCTTGTAGTCCTTCTGGTACTTGTTCAGCAGGTCCAGGGTGTTGAGGCGCTCGGCGTTGCGGCGGCGGTTGTCCTTCCAGACGGTCTCGTAGAGGCAGTTATGGAAGTAGAAAAATTCCATGGTCTTGAATTCGGTCTTGGCCGCCGAAAACAGCTCCTCACAAATCTTGATGAAGCTGTCCATCGACCCGCCGATGTCGAAAAACAGCAGGACTTTGATGGTGTTGCGCCGCTCGGGCCGCATGACCACGTCGAGATAGCCCTTTTCGGCCGTTCCCTGGATGGTGCCGTCGATATCCAGTTCGTCCGGCTGGCCCTGACGGGCGAACTTGCGCAGGCGGCGCAGGGCGACCTTGATGTTGCGCGTGCCCAGCTCGACCGAGTCATCGAGGTTCTTGAACTCGCGTTTGTCCCAGACCTTGACCGCGCGATTATGCCGCGACTTGTCCTGGCCGATGCGGATGCCTTCCGGGTTGTATCCATTGGCGCCGAAGGGGGATGTGCCCCCCGTGCCAATCCACTTGTTGCCGCCTTCGTGGCGCTCTTTCTGCTCCTTGAGCCGTTCCTTGATGGTCTCCATCAGCTTGTCGAAACCGCCGAGCGCCTCGATCTGGGCCTTCTCTTCGTCGGTGAGGAACTTCTCGGTCAGGGCGCGCAGCCATTCGGCGGGGATATCGGCTTCGATGCCGCCGTCGATCCGCTCCAGGCCCTTGAAAACATGGCCGAAAACCTTGTCGAAACGGTCCAGGTGCTTCTCGTCCTTCACCAGGGCCGAGCGGGACAGGTAGTAGAAGGAATCGACGCTGCGATCGATGACGCCCTTGTCCAGCGCCTCCATCAGCATGAGGTATTCCTTGAGGGTGACGGGCACCCGGGCTGAGCGCAGCTCGGAGAAGAAGTGCATGAACATGGACGATAGATAGCGCCGAACGGGCCGCACGGAAACAGGCGACTGGCTTGGCTATGGGGCGAGTGCGTGGCAGGCTCGCCGCAAGATCGAATGGAAATTGGGGGGAGACATGAAGTTTGCAGCCCTTGCAGCCGTCCTCTTGCTTGCCGCGCCGACAGGGGCGGGGGCGCAGGATGGCGGGGCCGGCCAGACCCCCGAGCCCCTGGCAAGGCGGGACCTGGTCTCGCTCGGCGCGTGGTACGAGGCCAATGTCACGTCAGGCCCGGAGTGGCGGCTGCGCTCATATCGGGCAGACGGCATCGTGATGGTCGGTCGGGCGTTGCACGAAGATGCGACGAGCGGGCATGTCGTGGCGCGCATCCGCTACGAATCTACCGCCCCCGTCACCGTCGGCGAGGTTGTCTGGCGATCCGCCATGGTGATCGGCGACGCCGATTGCCGGGGCTTGATTGCCGTGATGGTCGCGCAGCCGAATGTCCCGAAGACGTCGCCTCTTTACCAGCCAAGCATAGTCGCCAATCCGCAGCCGACAACGCAGTCGCTGGTCCTTTATTCCGGGCAAAACATCACGGGACGGGCTATTTTGGGCACACCCGCCCTGGCCGCGACCCTGACCGCACGCATTGACGCGGCTCTGAAGGATATTTGCGACCTGACGACGGCCGAGCGCCTCGACTCGCGCAATGACACGACCACCGCGCCGATGTTGCGGCGCGACTCGGCTTCGGTCGAGGCGTGGGCTAAATCTACATTGGACACCAAGGGGTGGGGCCGGCCCGTTTACACAGATAGTAGCGTGTCTTTCCTGTCTGATGAGTCTCGTCTCAACGGTCGAAAGGGCAAGTTCAGCATTCGAGTGGAACTTATCGACCCGACTTTGGGCAAGTCGATAACTCTGGCCCCGCAGGCAACCCGGGATCTGCCCGGTGTGTTCGGCGCGATCCGCCCCTACATCCGACCGGTCTGGATCCGATCGCAACAACGAGACTATGACGTCGATTGCACAGCCATGACGGCGCGTCAGACGCGGTTCGAAATCTTCGTCGATCACAACCTGCGCACCTCGGCGGATCGCGGAGCCAACCCGCCCAACGCAATTCCGATCGACGATATGTTAATCGACAGCGCTCGGCTGAGGGCGTGGTGCGCTGGTCTCTGACGAGGCCGTTTGACGCTGGCCCGGGAAGTGTGCCTAACTTGGCCGTCGGGCGAGTGAGTGGCAGACTTCGCTATAAAATCGCGTGGCTAGGGAAACGCCATGAAGATTGCAGCCATTGGCGCCCTTGTCATCGCATCCGCGCCTCTCCTGGCCGTCGCCCAGGATGCGCCGGGCGGTGAGGCGCCGTCGCCTCTGACGGGGCGTGATCTGTTCAGCCTGGGAGTCTGGTACAGCGCCAATGTGCGGGTGACGGCCGACTGGTGGCTGCGGTCGTTTTCCGCCGATGGGTTGGTGATGATCTCCCGCGGCCTGACGGAGGACCCGAGCGGCCACGTCAAGGCCGACATCCGCATCGAAGCGACCGGGCCGCAGAACGGACCGGCCGGACCCTGGCGGTCCGCCAAGCTGAGCGCAGACGCCAACTGCGTTGCGCAACTGACCGTGCGGCGCGATCCGAATGCGCCCAATGCGCCCCAGGCGCCGCCCAAGGCTTTTGATACAGCCCAGCCGAACTCGCTGCTGCCGAAAGGTGAACTGCCCGACGTGCTGGTCCAGGGTCTGCCCCAGCCGACCAGGGTGCGGCTGATGGTTTATCCCGGTCAGAACATGACGGGCGCAGGGCGGCCGGCGCCGTTCAACCTCACGGGCGCCCTGATGGTGCGCGTGCGGCCGGTTCTACAGTCGATTTGCGCGTCGGCGGTGGCCGACACCTATGATTCCAGGCGTTCGCCCGACGGGGCGCCGACACTGAAGCGCGACCCGGCCTCGCTGGAAATCTGGGCGCGGGCCAACCTGGACATGAAGGGCTGGCGCGATCCGATTTACCAGCCGGACGCGATCAACCTGCTTTCAGAGGACACGATCAAGCCCGCGCCGGGAAAGACCGCCAGGGTCAAGGTCAGGGTGGAATACATCGACCCGCAGATGGCCCGCTCCATCACCCGCGCGGCGGACGCGACACGGGTGTTCACGGGGCCGGATGGCCGGCCCGTGCGGGCGGTGGCGACGGACGGACGGCCGATCTGGATTCGCTCCGAGGAGCGCGACTACGATGTCGACTGCATGGCCATGACCGCCAAACAGATCCGGCGCGAGCAGTTCGTCGACCGCGGCCTGCGCACCTCGTCGGCCGTGGCGTCAAACCCGCCGGCCGCCCAACCGATCAACGAACAGCACCTCGACTATGTGCGGCTGAAGCTGGTTTGCACGCTCTGAGCCGGAGGCCGGATTATTTGAACAGCTTCAGATCGATGCTGTCGGCCATGTCCTTGTAGCCGGCGTCATTGGGATGCAGCCAGTCGCCCGACTGCCTGTCGGCTTTCAACCGTTTGGGGTTGGCCGGGTCGCGCATGACGGCGTCGAAGTCGATCACGGCATCGAAGGCGTGGCTGGTGCGGATCCAGTCGTTGACCTGGCCGCGGATCGCATCGCCCTCGGGCGTGTAATAGCTGGCGCCCTCGAACGGCATCAGGGTGATGCCATAGACCTTCAGGCCATGAGCGTGGGCCCGGTCGATTATCTGGCGGTAGCCGACAATCAGCTGATCGGCGGTGGGCCGGCCCGTGGGGTTCATGCCCAGATCATTGATGCCTTCCAGGATGGTCATATAGGCAGCCCCGGGCACGGACAGGACGTCGCGGTCAAAGCGCTTGAGGGCCGGATCGCCGAAGCCTGCGTTGCCCAGCTTGAGCACCTGATTGCCGCTGATCGCCTCGTTGACGACGCCCCAGGCGACGTAAGGGCCGGCCTTGCCACCCTTGGCGGGGTGGGCGGCGGCCTTTGAGCGGGCGTCGAGCCGTTCGGCCAGGAAGTCATGCCAGCGGGCGTTTTTGTCGTTGGTCGAGCGGGTGCCATCGGTGATGGAATCGCCGAAGGTGATGATGGCTCTGGCCGTGGCCGGCGCCTCGACCTCGATCTCGGTCACGAACGCGCGCTGCGTCAGGATTGCAGGGCCTCGGCCGGCGCCGCCCGGGGCTGCAGCGCCGCCGGCTCGCCCGGGCGGCGCGGTCGCCGCAGCCGCTGGGGCGCCCGCAGGCGTCGCCACGGGCGCTCCGCCGGCCCGGGCGGGGGTGGCGTAAGGGACGGGCGTAAAGGCTTTGTCGGTAAAATCGCCCGGCGGCGACAGATAGGCGGTGGCGGTGCCCTGCGGGTGGCAGATGCAGGGCCCTGTCTTTTCCGGAACGAACAGGCTGACGGCCACCGAGCTCAAAGCCGCGACCGGGAAGTCGACCGGATCGGACAGCACGGGCGCGCCGACGGGAATGGTGATCGAAGTCTTGCCGCCGAAGGTCAACGCCGTGGCGGGTCCGGCCAGTGCGGCGCCGTCGCCGGCCTTGGCGATAGTGGCGGCGCCGATGACGAGGGGCGCGGTCCCGTATTCATTGGACAGGCGCACGCGAACGCGGGTCCCGCCGGCGCTGATGCGCAAGACCTGTCGGATGGTCTGGTTTTCAAAGCTGGGGCTGGCCGGCGTGGTGACCGCCGGGGGCGCGCCCCAGGTGCCGATCCAGTGAGCAGGGGTAGGCGCCGCGGCGAAGGACGCGCCCGCGCCAAGCGCCAGGACGGCGGAAAGGGTCAATAGGCGTTTCATGGTGTTCCCCCGAGAATTTTTTCCGACAGTAGCCGGATGACCGGATTTGGCAAACACAGGGCTTGGGCTAGGCTGGGCCGATGACCCTGCCGATCTTCACCCACCCCGCCATGCTGGACCATCGGCCGCCCGAGGGACATCCCGAGCGGCCGCAGCGGTTGACCGCGGTGATGGAGGCGCTGGAGAGCGCGGGGCTGGCGGGCGACCGGCGTCAGGCGCAGGCGATCGACGCGGCCGACCTGGCGAGGGTGCATCCGGCGGCTTTTGTCACCGCCATGGACAAGGCCTCGCCGAGCGAAGGCTACAGGTTTCTCGATCCCGACACCGCGCTGTCGCCGGGCAGCCTGGAAGCCGCCTATCTGGCCGCGGGGGCGGTGGGGCTGGCGGTTCGGGCGGTCCTGGGCGGGCAGGCGGACCGTGCTTTCTGCGCCGTGCGCCCGCCGGGGCATCACGCCGAGCCGGGCAGGGCTATGGGTTTCTGCGTCTTTTCCAATATCGCCATCGGCGCGCGGATCGCCCAGAGCCTGGGCGTGCAGCGGATTGCCGTCGTCGACTTCGACGTTCACCACGGCAATGGCACCCAGGCCGCCTTCGAGACCGACGCTGATCTGATGTTCGCCTCTGTCCATCAGTCGCCTGCCTATCCGGGCACCGGCGATCCGTCCGAGACCGGCGTCGGCAATATCGTAAATGCGACGGTCGCGCCGATGGCCGAGCCGGCGGTCTGGCGCCGCGCGTTCGAGGGGCTGATGGAGCGCGTCGACGACTTTGCGCCGGAGCTGATCCTGGTTTCCGCCGGATTTGACGCCCATGCGCGCGATCCGCTGGCCCAGCAGCAGCTGGAAGCCGAAGACTATGACTGGGCGACGCGGGCGATCCTGAGCGCGGCGCGCGAACACTGCGGCGGACGGGTTGTGTCGAGCCTGGAGGGCGGATACGACCTTGATGCGCTGGGACGATCGGTCGTGGCGCATCTACGGGCGCTTAGCGCGCCGTGACGGCTGGGGAATGATGGCCAAACAGGCCGGCGCCATAACCATCGCACGCCACGGCGAGCCTGCGCTTTCGCGGGACGTACGCCTGAACGCGGCGGGCTATGAGGCGTTCTGGGCGGCCTACGAGGCCGGTGGTTTGAAGCCGGGTCAGGCGGCGCCGGACCATCTGATCGAGACGGCGGCCAAGGCGGATGTTGTGTTTGTTTCGACACGGCGTCGCGCCGTCGAATCGGCGCGCATTCTGGTCGGCAATCGCAAGATCGTTCAGGACGTCCGGCTGATCGAAGCGCCGCTGCCTTCGCCGCCGTTTCCCTCGGCCTTACGCATGTCACCCAGGCTGTGGGGCTTTTTCGCCCGTTTCTGGTGGTGGTGCTTCAACCATAACAAGGGCCAGGAGACACGCGCCCAGGCCAGCGCCCGGGCTCGCGCGGCGGCGGCGGATATTTCTGCAACCGCCGATGAGGGCAAGACAGTGCTGGTGATCGCGCACGGCTTTTTCAACGCCATGCTGGGCGTCGAGCTGCGCCGTCTGGGCTGGTGCCGAACCTGGGGACGCGGGTGGAAATACTGGTCGACGCGGCGCTATGAGCGGACGTGATTATTGTGGGGCCATATCGTGTCGAATGACGACTGGTTTCGATTGCCGTGCCTGACCGAGGAGGCTCGGGACCAATTCGAGCAGCGATTGTCGCGTTCGCGTTCGTCCCGGCCGGAATACCTGCGTCTCCAAGCATACGCATTGCGCGAAGCAGGGCACTACGAGCAAGCCATTCAATTGATTGATCGGGTTCTGAAAGATCACCCGAACCATTTGGATGCTTGGCTTTATGAGGAGCGGGCTTCGAGCCAAAATGGCTTGGGCAACGTGCAGGCCGCGATCGACGATTACGTAAGATCCATATTGGCCATGAGAGCAGACCTTGGGTTACGCGGCAGTGCGCCGATCAAACTCGCGCAACTCGTTTGCGAAACGAAGCGGGCTGACCTCTATGAAGCTTGTTTGGAGTATTTGACAGAGTTTTGGGACAAGAGTCCGATCTTCCCCAGGTGGGAACTCCACCAATTCGGCTGGACAGCCGTCTTGCTCTACACATTGGGCCAGACAGAAGACGCGAAGCCACCTGCGAGACGCGCGCTCGCTGCGGCTGCCAAGACGCGGTCTAACGCGGCCAATCATCGTGGCCTTGGACTGGTGAACGCAAACGATCTGCCCCTAGTCACAAGGCTTGAGAAGATCATAGGGGTCCAACCCGCCTTCAAATCCCGCGTGGACGCTCGAGGCCTAGTGGAGAGACTTAAGGGCTTATTTCAATGATTGGAATTTCCGGTCGACGCGGCGCTATGGGCGGCGTTAGGTAAGGCCCATGACCGACACCGCCGACATCGCCGCCCTTTCGTTTGAGCAGGCCCTGGCCGAGCTGGAAAAGATCGTCGGCGAACTGGAAAGCGGCCAGGCGCCGCTGGAAAAATCCATTGAAATCTACGAGCGCGGATCGGCGCTGAAGGCCCATTGCGAGAAGAAGCTCGAGGCCGCGCGGCTGCGGGTTGAAAAGATCGTTGTCGGTCCCGGCGGCGCTTCGGCTGAACCCGCGGAATTCAACTGACCCAGGCGGGCGCCCTCGAGGAGACGGCGAACCGCGTCGATGCGGCGCTGAACCGGCTTTTGCCGCGCACCGGCCGGCTGGCCGAGGCCATGCGCTATGCGGCCCTGGCCCCCGGCAAACGGCTTCGGCCTTATCTGGCGCTGGAGGCGGCGCGGCTGTTTGACTTGGACGCAGAACAGGTGATGCGGGCGGCGTGCGCCCTGGAGATGGTGCACGCCTACAGCCTGGTGCACGATGATCTGCCGTGCATGGACGACGATGACCTGCGCCGCGGGCGCGCGACCACCCATCGCAAGTTCGACGAGGCCACCGCGGTGCTGGCGGGCGATGCGCTGCAAAGCCTGGCCTTTGAGGTGCTGGCCGATCCGGAAACTCATCCGGACGCGGCCGTCCGCTGCCAGCTGGTGCTGAGTCTGGCCCGTGCGGCCGGGCAGAGCGGCATGGCCGGCGGCCAGATGATGGACCTGCAGGGCTCGGACGAGGTGGAGACCACCCAGGCGCTGAAGACCGGCGCCCTGATCTGCGCGGCGGTGGAGATACCGCTGATCATGGCGGCCGCGCCGCCGGCCCAGCGCAAGGCCCTGCTGGGCTATGCCGCGGACCTGGGGCTGGCGTTCCAGATCGCCGATGACCTGCTGGACGCCGAGGGCGACGCCGCCGAACTGGGCAAGGCGGCGGGCAAGGACGCCGACGCCGGCAAGGCCAATCTGGTCACCCATCTGGGCGTCGAGGAAGCAAGGCGGCGCGGTGAGGAATTGGTGAAAAAGGCCAAGGCCAGGCTTGATTTGTTCGGAGATAAGGCCAGTTCACTGCGCAGCGCTGCGGATTTCATGTTACACCGGCGCCGCTAGGTTGAAATGCCAGAGACGATGCCCGCGACGCCTTTGCTCGATACGATCGCCAGCCCCGCCGATACGCGCGCCCTGACGATTCCCCAGCTGCGCCAGCTGGCCGACGAGGTGCGCGCCGAAACCATCGATGCGGTTTCAGTCACCGGCGGACATCTGGGCGCGGGCCTGGGCGTGGTCGAGCTGACCGTCGCCCTGCACCATGTTTACGATACGCCGCAGGACATTCTGATCTGGGACGTTGGCCATCAGGCCTATCCGCACAAGATCCTGACCGGCCGCCGCGAGCGGATTCGCACCCTGCGCCAAGGCGACGGGCTGTCGGGCTTCACCCGGCGCAGCGAGAGCGAATACGATCCGTTCGGCGCCGCCCATGCGGCGACGTCCATCTCGGCGGCCCTGGGCTTTGTGGCGGCGCGTGACCAGCGCGGCGATACCAACCGAGTCGTTGCGGTGATCGGCGACGGCGCCATGAGCGCCGGCATGGCCTATGAGGCGATGAACAACGCTGCGGCCTTCGACAGCCAGCTGACTGTGGTTCTGAACGACAACGACATGTCGATCGCCCCGCCGGTCGGCGGAATGAGCGCCTACATGGCCCGCCTTGTCTCCGGCGGCGGCTATCGCGGTCTGCGAAAGGTCGGCCGGGCGATGTCGCGCATCCTGCCCAAGCGTATGCAGAACGCCGCCAAAAAGGCCGAGGAATTCGCTCGCGGCATGGTCACCGGCGGCACCTTCTTTGAGGAGCTGGGGTTCTATTACGTCGGCCCCATCGACGGCCACGACCTGAACGCCTTGGTGCCGGTGCTGAAAAACGCCGCCCAGATCAAGGACCGGCCTGTTCTGGTTCACGTGGTCACCCAGAAGGGCAAGGGCTATGCGCCAGCCGAGGCGGCCGAGGACAAGTACCACGGCGTCGCCAAGTTCGACGTCATCACCGGCAAACAGGCCAAGCCGGCCGCCAATGCGCCCAGCTATACCCGCGTCTTCGCCCAGGAACTGATCAAGCGGGCCGAGCGGGACGACAAAATCATAGCCATCACAGCCGCCATGCCGTCCGGCACAGGGCTGGATCTGTTCGGCGAGCGGTTTCCGAAGCGGATGTTCGATGTGGGCATCGCCGAGCAGCATGCGGTGACCTTCGCCGCCGGTCTGGCCGCGGACGGCATGAAGCCGTTCTGCGCGCTCTATTCGACCTTCCTGCAGCGCGGCTACGATCAGGTGGTGCACGATGTCGCCATCCAGGGTCTGCCGGTCCGGTTTCCCATCGACCGGGCCGGGCTGGTCGGGGCGGACGGGGCGACCCACGCGGGCAGTTTCGACATTGGCTTCCTGGGCGCCCTGCCGGGCTTCATCGTCATGGCCGCATCCGACGAAGCCGAGCTGGCGCGGATGGTCGCGACCTCGGCGGCGATCGACGATGCGCCTTCGGCCTTCCGCTATCCGCGCGGCGACGGGGTGGGCGTGGAAATTCCGGAACTGGCCGAGCCGCTGGAGATCGGCCAAGGCCGGATCGTTCGCGAGGGCACGGCGGTGGCCATCCTGTCCCTGGGCGCGCACCTGAACGAGGCCCTGCTGGCGGCTGACTTGCTGGCGGCCCGTGGTTTGTCGGCTACCGTGGCCGACGCGCGGTTCGCCAAGCCCCTGGACGAGGCCATGATCCTGCGCCTGGCCCACGAGCATGAGGCGCTGATCGTCGTCGAGGAAGGCGCCATGGGCGGCTTTGGCGCCTTTGTACTACAGTTCCTGGCCGCCCGGGGCGTGCTGGACCGCGGCCTGAAGGTGCGCAGCCTGCATCTGCCGGATATTTTCCAGGAACATGACAAGCCGGAAGTCCAGTACGCCGCCGCCGGTCTGAACGCCGAAGGCATCGCCCGCTCAGCCATCCAGGCCCTGGGTCTGGACGCCGGCGCGGCCAATCTTCGCGCCTGACGCAGACTTGCAGGAACGCCTGTCGCGGCAAGGCGTTGAGTGCTCGGCGATGACGCCCGGAGCAATCGACATGACCAATATCCCCACGACCTCGAAACCTGACGCGGCGGCCAAGATTCCGCACCCGGGCATGATGGGCGATGGCACCGAAGAGCAGAACCTGGATCAAAAGGGCGATCCGGCGGCGCGTATCACCAAAGACGACGTGACAACGGCGTTCGGCGATAAACCGGCGAAATAGCGCCCGCCGGCGGCCGGATCAGCTGTAGTTGAAGCTCAGGCTGATCCGCTCGCGCCGCGCCGTGTTGGCCGGGACCTCGTGGCGGATGAAGCTTTCCCACAGATAGACCGTGCCGGCGGCCGGCGTCATATAGACAAAGGTGCGGTCGGTTTCCGGCGCATCGGCGCGGCGCCTGGGCGCGGCCATCATCATTGGCAGGCGCGGGTCCTCCAGTTTCAGCGGCGAGGCGCCCTTCGGCAGGTCCACATAGACCGTCCCGGAGATCACGCTGCCCGGGTGGATGTGGCCGCTGTGGGCCGCGCCGGGCTTGAGGATGTTGATCCAGAAACTGTTCAGCCTGAGCTTGCCGGCGTCGAGGAACAGCTCGCCGGCGAAGGCCTTGACGTGGCGGTCGAGGATGCGGCGCAGGTCGTCGAACAGGCTGTCGCGGCGGATCAGATCGTCCAACGAGGCGTAGGACGTATAGCCGCCATAGGCGTTGTCGCGGGCCCAGGCTTGGCCGGCGAGGTCCTGATCGGCGATGGCGCGGGCGGCGGCGGTCAGGTCGGCGGCGCTAAAGCCAGGTTCGGCCGATAGATCGGCCTCATAGACGCGGGTGACGAAGAGGGGGCGGGTGCTCATAGGCGGCCATCTAGGCCAATTCTCGGCACTAGCCCACCCTTTGACCGCCCACGGCCGCCAGACGGATGTGGGGCCTGGCTTGAAGCTGATCGGCGTCGGTGCTGGTCAGCAGCAGCCCGTCGATGATCAGGCCGCGCAGGCGGGCCAGCGGCGTCAGCGGCTGATAAAGGCCGAGCATGCGGTCGATGACGCCATCGTCGTTCGAAAGCGGCATCAGGGTGATTTCGAAATCGGCGGTATTGTCACCCGCCACCGCCATGGCGCGCAGACGCACCGGCTCGGCCTGACGGCGGGCCCGTTCCAGCGTCGTTTGCAAGGCGATGCGGGCGTCCTCGACCCAAAGCTGAGCAAAATCAACGCCTCGAAGGTCCCGACCGTGCAGGTCGCGCAAAAGGCCGCCCGACAGACGGAAGGCGTAATGGCCCGGACCACCGCGTCCCAGAATGAATACCTGGGGCAAAAGCGTCGGAAAATCAGCGGGGTTTATGGTTGATCGCGCGGGCGCAGAGCCGCCGGAAAAGCGGTTTTGCCAATAGTCTATCAATAGTTCCGTGTTCGAATGGGACATCGAACGCCCGCTCCTTGCCTGTTTTGCAGCGCCTCAAGCGCCGCACAGAGGTTGCAGAGGAAGGATCGGGCCAGGGTCCAATGTTCCTTTTCGGGACAGAGGAGCGAATGGAACGCGTTGAAGGAGCACGAGCTCATGGGATCGGGTTTGAAAACGGCGCTTGGCGTCCTGTTTGGGATGTTAATCCTGGCGGTGGTCGGCAGTGAACGCGCCATCGCCAGCGGCTGCAACTGCACGCCGCCGCCGCCGCCGTGCTGCACCCCGCCCACACCGCCGACGCCGCCGCAGACCCCGTGCTGCACGCCGCCTGGCCACAACATCAATGTCCCCGGCGTCACGGTGAACGTGAACGCATCGGTGATCGTCAACGCCAATGTCGCGGCCCAGGCCAATGTGCTGGCGGGCGCCGCCTCACAGGCCAATGGCTCTGCTCAAACCGTGGTTTATGGCGGCGGCGGCGGTTCTGGTGGCGGTATGGCGCCGGGACCGGTGACCGTCATGGGCGGCCTGAACGTTCAGGGGGGCAAGGAGATGCGCCGGGTGGCCTATCAGGCGACGCGGACCAAGACGACCAAGGTGGTGATCCAGGCCTTCTGTCTCGACGACAAGTCCGTGCCCCACCCGGCCAGCCAGGTGTTCCCGGAAAAGGACGTCGAGGACAGCTATGACGGCGAGCTGTTCCGCTGCATCGCCGGCACCCGCATGCAGTACACCTGGGCCGAATATATCGACCACGTCAGCTTTGACGGCGGCCACATCGTCACCTGCGACAAGGACAGCGCCCTTTGGCACAGCAAGGAGGGCAAGACCGAATGCCGTCCGCAAACGCCGGCCCGCGACTGCAACGAGCGGTCCCTGCTTCGCCGCTTCGGCGCCGGGGTGAAGATCCTGACCATGGTCACGACCGAAACCTATACGGCCTACCGCGAGGAGGAGACCGAAAGCTCGGCCTCCTCGAGCGGCAGCATCTCGTTCAGCGGCGGCGTCGGCGGTTACGCCTACTGAGCCGGGGCGCTCGCCGCCTTGACGATGACCTTATATTCTCGGTCCGGCGTCAGATAGGCGCGCGCCGCGGCCTGGATTTCGGCCGCCGAGATGCTGCGCAGATCCGCCAGGGCTGACCGCAAGGCCGCCAGGTGGCGCGGATCCTTCTGGGCGTCGGTCAGCTGACCCAGCCAGAAGTCGTTGCTGCTGTCGAAACTGCGTTGAGTGGCCTCGATCTCGGGCGCCTTGGCCCGCGTCAACAGGTCATCGCTGACCGGATTATCGCGCAGGTCCGCGGCGATCGCCTCGACGGTGGAAAAGAAGGCCGGCAGGTTCTGGGGCGGGGTTTCCTCTTCGGCCTCGACCATGCCGAACCCGGGGAACACCGACGAGGCTGAGGTGCCAGCTTCGGGCGAGTAGGTCGCGCCCCGCTTCTGCCGCAGCTCTTCGGTCATCCGGATGGTCAGGATGTCGCCAAGTATGCGCGTGGCGCGCGCCTTGCGCGTGTCGGCGAAGAAATCATCCGCTTTCCAGGCGATGAAACCATAGGACTGGTCCGCCCGGCCCTTGTGGGTCAGGACGACGGGCTGGCTGTTGGCCGCCGGGAAGCGGACGACGGGCGCCGGCGGCCGGGTCCAGGCGGACGAGGGCCGCGGCGGAAGAGCGCCAAAGGTCGCCGCGACGGCCGCAATCGCCTTGTCGACCGTGGTGTCGCCGACCATGACGATATCGATCGGGCCGTTGGCCAGGTCGTTGTCCGCCAGGGCGCGCACCTGATTGAGGGTCGAGCTGGCGATCTCGTCCTGGCTGGAGAATGCCCAGCGCTTGTCGCCCGAGCGCAGCAGCGGGGACAGTTCGCGGCCCAGAACGCCTTCGTCGGTGGCGTCCTGCTGATCGCGCGCCGTCATCACCGCAGATTTGACTCGCTCGAAGGCCTCGGGCCGCCAACCGGGCGCCGTGACATAGGCGGCGATCAGCTGCATCTCGGTGTTCAGATCGGCCGGTCGGGTCCCGCCGCCAAACGCGATGGCGTTGTCGTCGATGCCGGCGTTTACGCCGACAATCTTGTCGTTCATGATCTGGCTGATCTCTTCCTGGGTAAGGTCCTTCAGACCGCCGCCAATATAGGCGCTGGAAAAGGCCCAGTCGGGAGTCGTCCTGTCGGTGGGCAGATTCAGCCTGCCGGCGCCGACACGGATCGAGATGGAGATCGAGTCGCGCTTGAACTTGGTCGGCTTGACCGTCAGGTTCACGCCGTTTTCAAAACGCACGAACGTGGTCCCAAGATCGATTTCGTCATGTTGTTCGGCGACTTTGCCGGGCGTTCCAAAATTGGTGTAGGTCCAGGGTTTGACCGCCAGCGCCGCATCGGCCGTGATCGGCGCCGCCATGGCCTGGTTCAGGGCGGCCAGCACCGTCGCGTCCCCGCCGTCGATCGGCGTCGGCGTGCCGATAAAGGCCAGCGGGCCGGAGCCCGTGAAATCAGCCTTGATCGCGGCGTTGACCTTGTCGACCGTCACCTGAGTGACGGCGTCGTTAAACATCGCCAGGTCCTGGTCCGGGTTGGTGACAACCGACGGCTCGTCGATGGAGCCGGCAATTTCGTTGGCCAGCTCCGGCGTGCGTCGGGTCGGCGCCTGAGCGGCGGTGGCCGCCAGTCCGGTGCGCATGGCGGTGATCTCGCGGTCGAGCTCGGCCCGGGTGACTCCGAAATCGACCAGCTTGCGTTGCTCGATAATCGCAGCGTTCAGCGCCTGGCGCCAGCCGTCCGGATGGCCGGTGACGTCCAGATCGATCCGCTTGGCCGAGTGGTACATATCCCCGCTCCACAGGCCGGCGCGGATGAAGGGTGGGTTGGGCCCGTGAGCCATACGGTCGAGGCGGCGATTGAGCACGTTGATGCCCAGTTGCTCGATCAGTTCGCGGGTCTGCTTGGCCTTGGTGTCCGGGCTCAGATCGGGCGGCAGGACCCAGTCGATGGAGACGTCCAGCTGGCCGCCCGGCTCGATCGCCACCTTGGCGCCGGGTCCGCGGCGTGAGGGCAAGGTCAGGGCCGCTTCACCGGCCGGCGCGGCCGTCTGCGGCTTCCAGTCGGTGAACTTGTCCTTGATCTTCTGTTCCAGAGCATTGACGTCGAAATCGCCGACCGCAACCAGAATGGCGTGATCGGGGCGATAGTGTTCGCGGTAATATTGCTGGATGGTCGTAGCCGGCGCATTTCGCACCACGTCCACCAGGCCAATCGGATAGCGGCGGGTGGCGATGTGGTCCTGTAGCACAAAGCCTTCCTCGGCCTTGTACAGGCGATAGTCGGGCGTATCTCGCGAGCGTTCTTCCGACAGAATGACACCCCGTTCGCGATCCATCGCCGCCTGGCTGATGGTCAGCTCGCTTCCGGTTTCGCGGAACAGCATCAGCGCGGTGTCAATGGTGGTCTCGTCGCTGTGCGGCAGGTCGAACTGATAGACGGTTTCGGTTTGGCCCGTTGAGGCGTTGGTGTCGGCGCCGAACTGCAGGCCCAAGCGCTCAAGAATCTTGATCATGTCGTTTTCGCCGACATGGGTAGAGCCCTTGAAGGCCATGTGTTCGAGGAAGTGCGCCAGGCCCTGCTGATCATCGTGCTCCACCAGCGAGCCCGTCTGCATCACCAGGCGAAAGCTCGCCTGGCCGGGAGGGGTGGCGTTCTTCATGATCGCATAGCGCATGCCGTTGGGCAGGGTCCCAAACCGGATGTTGGGGTCAGGCGTAATGTCCGAATTGGTCTGGGCCCAGACCCGTTCCGAGTCCGGCAGGACCACCGGGCCCGGGCCAAAGCCTGGCTGGGTCGCCGAGGGCCGGGCGCCGCCGCGGGCCGGCGCGGCCTTGGGCCGGGCGGTGGTCTTCGGGGCCGCTGACTTGGGCTGCGAGGACGGCTGCTGCTGGGCCGAGGCGCCGATGCCGAGCGAGACCGCCAGGGCCACGCCCGCCAGTCCCAGAAGGGTTTTAGACACAGGCGTCTTCAGATCGAACGTCATGGTCAAGCTTTCGATGATGCGAGTTGGCGGCAACATTGCCGCCGGTTGTGGCGACTGCAAGGCGGAAAATGGAATGGACGAGCGGCGCAGTCCGGCGTCCTGGCCGATTCAAGGCGCTGGGGCGCATGCCTGATCTGGCCGCGAGGCGCAAACCAGAACTCGTTCGCCGGGCGCCAGGGTCCAGTCTGTCGACAAATTGAAGACGGTGCAGCGGCTGCTCCGACCCTGAAGGCCAGGCAAGGATGTGGTGGCCGATGCGATCACGGCGCCCGTCACGTTCAGCCGGTCGAGACGCACGCCGGCCTGTGTATGAGCGTCAGGGTCGCGGCAATCCCAGCCGCGGAAC
>CAZJBC010000022.1:0-17735 GCA_964543805.1 uncultured Brevundimonas sp. | reverse complement strand
CGGCGGGCAACGCCGGGCGTGGAGGCGCGGCCAACAACGCCGGCCGCGGCGGCGCGACCACCAATACAGCCAACCGGTCCACCCAGGCGGTGGCCGGGGCCGTGCCTTCGGGCGGCACCATCACGGTCGACGATTCCTCGAACCGGATTCTCTTTACGGGCAGCCCCAGCGAGTACTCGCAACTGCGCGGTCTGCTGGTCAAGCTGGATGAGCCGCCGCGCGAAGTGCTTGTGGAAGTCACCGTCGCCGAGGTCTCCCTGACCGACGATACCGAAGCGGGCCTGGAGTGGTTCTTCAATCACAACACAACTGGCGGCAACAAAATTAGCGGTGGCACCGAGATCATCACCCCGGGGGTCAAAACGACAACCACAACGGGCACTGGCGCCAACCAGGTTACCACCACGTCAACGGCCGCCCCGACCATCGCCAGCGGACTCAATCTGGGCAATTCGGGCCTGAACCTGAGTCTGACGGCGGGCGACCTTCGCGCCGCCTTCAACGCCTTTGCCTCGAACAACAAGGTCAACGTCCTGTCGACGCCCCGTCTGGTGGCGCGCAGCGGCGTGGCCGCGGAGATCAACGTCGGCACCGACGTGCCGATCATCACCAGCCAGCAGGCCGCCAACACCGGCACAACGACCTCGGCCAGCATCATCCAGAACGTCTCCTACCGCACGGTGGGCGTCATCCTGGACATCACCCCGACCATCTACGGCGACGACAAGGTGGACATGGTGGTCTACCAGGAAGTCTCCAGCGTTCAGGCCAATCCCGACCCGACCAACCAGAACCCCTATTTCCCGACACGGGACATCTCGACCACCCTGTCGCTGACCGACGGGCATACGGCCGTGCTGGGCGGCCTGCTGCAGGACAACTATTCCAAGGGCAACAGCGGCATTCCGTTCCTGAAGGACATTCCGATCCTGGGGCCGGCATTCCGCAAGGACAATGTCTCGGGCGCCAAGACCGAGCTGGTCGTGCTGATCACGCCGTTCATCATCCGTGACGACGACGACATGGCCAATCTGACCAAACAGATGACGGACCAGGTCAACGACGCCTTCAAGGTCGGCCGCGGCGGATCCTACACCCTGACGCCGTGGCGCGGCGTCAGCGGCGGCGGCGATACCCTGCCCAGCCCGAACATTGTCGGCGGCGGTCTGCAGCGGCCGTCAGCCGCGGCCAAGCCTTAGCCTTTACTGGCCTGCGCGCCCGGGATTGACGGTGGGCGGCGCGGCGGCCGCCGCCACGCCGGTCAGGTCGGCGGCGGCCTGGGCCTGGCTGGTCCAGCCCCAGCGCTCGACATTGAACGAATCCACCGCCGCGCCGCTGGGATCGTCCACCTCGACCGCCAGGCGGTACAAGGTGACGTAATAAGTCCCGTCGCCAGCCGGGAAGTTGGCCGACAACACCCGGTCTCCCAGCGCCGTCGCCGTCCAGTGCAGGCTGAAGTTCGGGGGCAGGTCGACATCGCCCTGGGGCGTGACGTCGATGTTGAGGTCACGGATCATCGCCAGAGCGTTGCGGCGGACCACCACCTGCTCCAGGGCCCGCTCGTGGTGCTTCTGCCCGTCCACCAGGGCGTGCTGCAGACCGAAGATCGCCGTGAGGCAAAAGCCGGCGATGGCCAGCGAGATCATGGCCTCCAGGATGGTGAATCCGGCCCTGGCCCTCATGACCAGCGCTCCCAGAGCAACAGGCCGGCCCCGGTCATGGCCAGGGGCGCGCCGTAGGGAAACAGCAGCGGCGCGTCGCGGTTTTTCGCCCGGGCCTGCAGGATAAAGCCGATCAGCGCGCCGCCGGCCGCCGAGGCGGTGATGGCCCAGACGCCGGGCTGCAGGCCCAGCAGGGCGCCCAGGGCGGCGGCCAGTTTCACATCGCCCAGGCCCAGGCCCTCTACATCGGTGCTCTTCTTCCAGACCCAGGCGACGCTGCCGAGCAAACCGCCACAGATTACGGCGCCCAGGGCCATTTCGATGAGGCCGTGCGGGCCGGCCGGAACGGGGCTGAGCAGGGTAAGCGCCAGGGCGCCGGCCAGAGCGGCCAGGCTGTAAAGATCGGGAATCACCAGAAAACGCAGGTCGGAATAGACCGTGGCGGCGCAGACCATGGTCACCGCCGCAGTCAGGAACCGCGGCAGCGGCCCGCCAGCCGGCCAGGCCTCAAACAGCAGCAGGCCGGCGATCAGCAGGCCCGCCGCCAGAGCAAGCTCGGCGCGGCGCGGATGGGGCGCCTCGCCCGCCTCGGTGAACAGGGCGCGCGGAAAGCGGGCGGCCACGAGCGCGACCAGGGCCAGTCCGACAAGTGCCGCAGCTTGGGCCGGCCAGGGCATGGCTAGCCCACGGATTGGTAGACGGACATCAGGGCCATCATCACACCGATCACCAGAACGGCGACCATGATGGCGACGATGATGATGGTCAGGGGCTGCACGAAGGCCGACAGGGTCTTCATGCGGTCACGCAAGGTCGCGTCATAACCCTCGGCGACGAAGGTGAACATGCGGGCCAGCGAGCCTGACTTCTGGCCCGCGCGCAGCAGCGACAGGTCCATGCTGGTCAAGCGCGTGTGGCGCGACAGGGATTCCGCCACCTCGACGCCGCTCTTCAGGTCGCGTTCGAACTGGTCCAGGTTCTTGTTGAATTCGCCCGGCGGCGCGGCCTGACGGGCCATGACCGCCGCATCCAGCAGGCCAACGCCGTTGCTGAGCGAAAAGGCCAGGACCTTGGACCACGAGCCCAGTTCGCGGGCGCGCAATATGCCGCTGATGCCGGGGATGTTGCGGGCCAGATTGTAGACCTGGGTGCGCACCGACGGATTGGAAAAGATCAGCACAATGCCGACGATCAGGCCGGCGAAGCCGACGCCCATCTGCCACAGATGGTGCTGCAGATAGTCCGAGAAGCCGAACACCAGCTTGGAGACCGCCGGCAGCTTGGAATGGTCATCGCCGATCATGGCGCTGAACTTGGGAACGATGACCAGGGTCATGAACAGCATGACGCCGAAGGCCACGATGATCAGGAAGGCCGGATAGAACAGCGAGCCGATGAATTCTCGGCGCAGCTTGTGCTCATAGGCCATTTGTTCGGCGGCGTCGGACAGCACCTCGGCGACGCGGCCGGTCGACTCGCCCACCCGCAGCATGGCGTAGAGATAGAAGGGAAAGCCCGGCGCATTGGCCTCCATGGCCTCGGCCAGACGATCGCCGCGCTTGAGGCCGGTGATCACCGCCTCGAACTTGGCCCGGCCCTTGGTGGCTGCAATGCCGGCCGCCACGGTCTGCATGGCCTCGAGCAGGCCGACGCCCGCCTCGACCATCAGGGCCAGTTGCCGCAGGACGGCGACCTGTTCGGCGAAGGTCAGGTCCCGGTTCTTGGCGCCGGCGGCGGCGCTCTTTTCCTCGGTGACGGTGACCGGGGTCAGTCCCTCGGCGATCAGGGCGCGGGCGGCGGCGCGGGAATCGCGGGCCCGGACCACATCCTTGACCTGCTTGCCAGACCGGTCGACCGCAACGTAGCGGAAGGCGATTTCATCGGGCGCGGCGATGGTCATGATTCGGTGCTCAATAGACCTCTTGCAGCTCGTCGGCCGAGTGGTCCTGGCCGTCGGTTTCCGGATCGACCGGGCCGATGACGCGGAAAATTTCGCTGAGCGCCGTCGACCCGGCGGCGGCTTTCAGGAAACCGTCCTCGAACATGGTGATGGCGCCCGAATCCCGCCGGCAGATTTCCAGCAACTGCGGCTCGCCGGCGCGCTTTCGGATGGCGTCGGCCGCCGCCACGCTGATCGGGGCGATCTCGTAGATGCCGACCCGGCCCAAAAAGCCGCCGCCGCCGCACTTGGAACAGCCGACTGGTTCGCGCCAGTTCTGCGCCCCGGCCCGGATGCGATCGCGCACGGCCTTGGGCGCGGCGCGCAGATAGGTCTTGACCTGGTTGGGGTCGGACGGGGCGCTGCAGTGCGAGCACAGCTTGCGCACCAGGCGCTGGCCGACCACGCCGCGCATCACATCGGCCAGCAAATAGTCTTCCACGCCCAGGTCAAGCAGGCGCGAAATGGCGGCCAGGCCGGAGTTGGTGTGGACGGTGGAAATGACCATGTGGCCGGTGAGCGCCGCCTGCAGGGCGATGCGGGCGGTTTCCGGGTCGCGGATTTCGCCGATCATGATCACGTCCGGATCCTGGCGCAGGATCGAGCGCAGGCCGGCGGCGAAGGTCAGGCCGATGTCGGCCTTGACGTGCACCTGGATGACGCCGGGCAGATCAAACTCCACCGGATCCTCGACGGTGATGATCTTGCGCACCCCGTCGTTGATCCCCGTGAGCAGGCGGTAGATGGTCGTAGTCTTGCCCGAGCCGGTCGGGCCGGTGACCAGGACAATGCCGTTCGGCTGGTCGACCATCTTGGCCAGCTTGACGCCGTCGTTATTGGCCAAGCCCAGTTCCGACAGTTCGGGCAGGCGGCTGGTCTTGCCCAGCAAGCGGAGCACCATGGACTCGCCCCAGGCGGCCGGCAGGGACGAGACGCGAAGGTCGACCTCCTGGCCGGAGACGCGAATGGCCTGACGGCCGTCCTGCGGCAGGCGGCGCTCGCCGATGTCCATGCCCGACAGCAGCTTGATGCGCGAACAGACCGCATCGAAGCTCGAGCGCGGCGCGGTGCGGGCGGTGTGCAGTATGCCGTCGATGCGCATGCGCACGAAGAACTTGTCCTCAAAGGGCTCGACGTGAATGTCCGAGGCGCGGCGCTGCAGGGCTTCGGCAAAGACGCCGTTGACGAAGTCGATGACGGGCGCTTCCTGGGCCAGCTCGCGCAGGCGGGCCGCGTCGGCCACGCCGCCAGCGAAATCGAGATCGTCGTCGCGCACGTCTTCCAGCGCCGCAGCGATCAGCGAGCGAGCGGCCAGGCGCCATTCGACCGGCCGGTCGGCGTGGAGGGCCAGCAGGCCGCGCAGGGTGGGATCCAGCGGATGGACGGCGGCGCAGATCAGTTTGACGTCGCTGTCGTCAGGCTCCAGCGCGTCGGGATCTTCCTCAACGCCCAGCTGGGCCGGCTGGGTCGTCTTCCAGGCCACCGCCTGGCGTTCGACCCACCAGGCGTGGGTGGTGCCGGTCTCGGCCAGCAGCGCCTCGACCTGAGCCGGGGACGGCATCTCGTCGCGCGCCTGAATCGGCAGGTCCAGTTGCTCGGACAGGGCGACCAGCAGATCGCTCTCCGACAGCGATCCGACCCGGACCAGGATCATGCCCAGAAGGCCGCCGACCGAGCCCTGGACGCCCAGCGCCGCTTCCAGGTCCGCGGGGCGGATCATGTTTTTGGCGATCAGCAGTTCGCCGAGGCGCATCGTGCTCATGACAAGCCTTGTACCGGACCCACAAGCCCTTAGAAACATGAGTTTTCTTGCACTGCTGCCACGTTAGCGGCGCGATTAAGGCGGATGTCACCTTTAGCCGCTAAACCGCTTGCCGGGCTTGGGTTTGCCGTATGACACCGCCGCAACGACGTTCGCAAAACACTGATCGCAGAAAATCGGCCGCCAGCGCGGTTGAGGAAGAAAGCCTGCTCGCGCGCCTGGATGGGGCAGCCGAACGCGGTGAATTTAGCCTGGTCTACCAGCGGCAGGTTGCGCCAGACGGCGCGGCCGTAATCGGCGTCGAGACCCTGCTGCGCTGGGACAGCCCCGGCCATGGGCCGGTTTCGCCCGATGTGTTCATCCCCCTGGCCGAGCGGCGCGGCGCCATCGGTCCGATCACCCGCTGGGTGCTGGGCCAGGCCATGGACGAAATGCGCGAGGTGGGCGACTTTCGGGTCGGATTCAACGCCTCGGCCCTTGAGTTCACCAATCCGGCTTTTGTCGACGAGATCGCCGGCCTGGTCGCTCGCCGCGGCTTTGATCCGACCCGGCTGGAGATCGAGGTGACCGAGATCGCCATCCTGGCCGACGCCGAGGTGGTTCACCGCAATATGGACGGCCTGCATGCGCTTGGCGTGCGCATCGCCCTGGACGATTTCGGGGCCGGCTATTCCAGCCTCAATCACCTGCGCCTGTTTCCGTTCGACACCCTGAAGATCGACAAAGCCTTCATCGACGAATGCAGTCATTCGCCCCAGTCGGCGGCGCTGATTCATGCGGTGGTGGGCCTGGGCAAGGCTCTGGGCATGAAGGTGGTGGCCGAGGGGGTGGAGACTGAAAAGCAGCTGACCTTTTTGCGCTTGGCCGGAGTCGATGGCCTGCAAGGCTATCTGTTCGGCAAGGCGACGTCCGCCGAGCGGCTGAAATACGCCCTGGCCCAACCCCCGCAACCGCTGCGGGGCGGGGGTTAGTCCTCCACCCAATTCAACGTCCGCTCAACCGCCTTCTTCCAGCGGTGCAGGCCGGCGTTGCGCGCCTCATCAGTCATGGCGGGGGCCCAGGTCTTGTCGGCCTTCCAGTTGAGGCGCAGGGCGTGCTGGTCGGGCCAGTAGCCGACGGCCAGGCCGGCGGCGTAGGCGGCGCCCAGACAGGTGGTCTCGGCCACGGCCGGGCGCACGACGGGCGCGTTCAGAACGTCAGCCTGGAACTGCATGAGCAGGTTGCTGGCGGTCATGCCGCCGTCGGCTTTCAGGGTGGTCAGGGCCGCGCCGGAATCGGCGACCATGGCGTCGGCCACCTCGCGCACCTGCCAGGCGACGGCTTCCAGCACAGCGCGGGCGATGTGGGCCTTGGTGACATAGCCGGTCAGGCCGCAGATGACGCCGCGGGCGTCCGAGCGCCAGTGCGGCGCGAACAGGCCGGCGAAGGCGGGCACGAAGACGCAGCCGCCGGTGTCGGCGACGCTGGCCGCCAGGATGTCGATCTCGGGCGCATGCTGAATCAGGCCCAGGTTGTCTCGCACCCACTGGACCAGCGATCCGGCCACGGCGATCGAGCCTTCCAGGGCGTAGACGGCCGGGGCGGTTCCGATGCGGTAGGCGACGGTGGTCAGAAGGCCGCTCTTGGACGGCACGGGTTTCTCGCCCGTGTTCAACAGCATGAAGGCGCCGGTGCCATAGGTGCATTTGCCCTCGCCGGGCGCAAAACAGGTCTGGCCGAACAGGGCCGCCTGCTGGTCGCCGAGCGCCCCGGCCACCGGCACGCCGGCCAGGACGCCGTGCGCCTTGCCATAGACTTCGGACGAAGAGACGATCTGTGGCAGGCAGGCGCGGGGCACGCCGATGGCGGCGAGCAGATCCTCGTCCCAGTCTAGGGTCTTCAGGTCCATCAACAGGGTGCGCGAGGCGTTGGTTGCGTCGGTGACGTGGCGGCCGGTCAGGTTCCAGATCAGCCATGAGTCCATGGTGCCGAACAGCACCTCGCCGGCGGCGCAGCGGGCGCGCAGGGCCGGGTCCTGGTCCAGCAGCCAGCGCACCTTGGGGCCGGAGAAATAGGTGGCCAGCGGCAGGCCGGTTTTCGCCTTGAAACGGTCCTGGCCTTCCTCACCGCCCAGGTCGCGGACCAGGCGGTCGGTGCGGGTGTCCTGCCAGACGATGGCGGGCGAGACAGGGCGGCCAGTTTTCGAGTCCCACAGCACCGAGGTTTCGCGCTGGTTGGTGACGCCCACGGCCGCCAGGTCGGCCGGCGTCAGGCGGGCTTTCGATAGAGCGCCGAGGGCGACCTGCTGAACATTGGTCCAGATCTCCGCGGCGTCGTGTTCGACCCAGCCGGGCTGGGGGAAGATCTGACGGTGTTCTTTGGCGTCGCTGGCGACAATGGTCCCGGCGGCGTTGAAGATAATGCAGCGCGACGAGGTGGTGCCCTGGTCGATAGCGGCGACGAACGATCCGGGCATGGATTCCCCTTGAATGTGGATGGGTTCCAAGAAAACAGGAAAGCAAGAAACCACAAAGGCACAAAGAGCACGAAGAGATCACGAAGCTTATCGCGATCACCAGCGGCCTTTGTGCCTGCTTTGTGTCTTGGCGCCTTTGTGGTTTCTTTCTTTCGCCTTCACCGCGGCGTGTAGGCGAGCCTCAAAATGTTTGCCGAACCCGGCGAGCCGAAGGGGATGCCCGCCAGGATCAGCACCCGCTGGCCCGGCGCCGCCAGGGCCAGTTTGGCCGCCATCTGGACGGCGGTCTCGGTCATCTTCTCGACGCTGTCGACGTGGCCGGCGGTGCGCGGCTCCAGCCCCCAGACCAGGGCGAGCTTGCGGGCCACGGCGATGTCGGGGGTAAGCGCCATGACCGGCTGCAGGGGCCGGCGGCGGGCCAGGCGCAGGGCGGTCTGGCCGGTGGCGGTGTAGGCAACCAGGCAGGCGGTCGAGGCCGCATCGGCCGCCCGGCGCGCGGCGGCGACCATGGAGTCGGTCGCATCGTCTTCCAGGGTGTGCTCGGCCTCCATCAACGCCGACCAGTTGGGATCCTGTTCCACCCGCTCGATGATGCGGCTCATCATCGAGACCGCCTCGACGGGATAATGGCCCGAGGCGGTTTCGGCCGACAACATCATGGCGTCCGCGCCCTCGTACACCGCGCCCGCCACATCCGAGGCTTCGGCCCGCGTCGGGGTCGGGGCATCGCGCATGGACTCCATCATCTGGGTAGCCACGATGACCGGAATGCCGCGGGCGCGGGCGGCGCGAACCAGGGCCTTTTGCACGACGGGCACTTCCTCGGGCAGCAGCTCGACGCCCAGATCGCCGCGCGCGACCATGATGCCGTCGCAAAGATCCAGGATCGGATCGAGTTCGGTCAGGGCGGCGGGCTTTTCGATCTTGGCCAGAACAGCGGCGCGGCCGGCCACCAGGCGGCGCAGCTCGGCCATGTCGGCGGCGCGCTGGACGAAGGACAGGGCCACCCAGTCGACGCCCAGGCGCAGGGCAAAGGCCAGATCGTCACGGTCCTTTGGCGTCAGCGGCGAGATATCCAGGGCGGCGCCCGGCAGATTGACGCCCTTGTGGTTGGACAACGTCGCCTCGCCCACCGCGCGGGTGTCGGCAAAGTCGGGGCCGCAGGCGACGACCTTCAGGCGCGCACGGCCATCATCGATAAGCAGATCCACGCCAGGGGTCAGGGCCGCAAAGATTTCGCGATGGGGCAGGCAGACGCGCGAGGCGTCGCCCAAGGCGGGGTTGAGGTCGAGGCGGAAGGGCTGGCCGTCCTGCCGCGTGATTTCGCCGGCGGCAAAGTCGCCAAGACGCAGTTTGGGGCCTTGCAGGTCGGCAAGGACGCCCAGCGGGCGCTCGACGAGCTTCTCGGCCTCGCGCACCAGATCGAGGGCCTTCTGGTGATCCTCGTGGGATCCATGGCTGAAATTCAGCCGGAAGACATCGGCGCCAGCGCGGGCCAGGGCCAGCACGGTCTGCGCGGTCAGGCTGGCGGGCCCGAGGGTAGCGACAATGCGGGCGCGGCGGTGACGGATCATGCGAAAGACCTTGGCGCCTTCCCGACCGCATTTCTACCAGCGGATTGGAAGTCCGCCGTTAAGTTGGAGGCCGTTTAACCCGCGGTTGGCTCCTTGCGGCCGCTCTGGGTGCGACGGCCGCCCTTGCGGCCAGCTTCGGCGGCCAGGGTTCGGTCCTGGGCAAAGCTGCGCTTTTCATCGGGCACGCTCTGACCGCCCTTGCGGGCGATCTCGCGGCGGCGCTCGACATCCATGGCGGCAAAGCCTCGCAAGGCGGGACGGCGGGGGGTGTCACTGGTCAGGTCGGGCATGTCTGGGGCTTTCAAATTACGGGTCATGGTTCTCAAACGTTTGACGCGCTGATCCGGTTCAGCGCCGGACAGGCCCTCTTTTTCGAGGTCCAAATCCAGAAACCCTGAAAGACGCGAATGGTTCCGCTTAAGGTTGCCCGTCAGTCCCGCCGCTATCGAGGGGGGCGTCCCGCGCCAGAACCTCGGCCAGGGTGTCCTGGGCGGCCCGGGAGCGGCTGATGTAGTCCTGATTGTGGGTCAGGTCCGGCTCGGCCAGATAGGCCTCGTATAGCTGCTCAAGCGCCGCCTGGTCGTGGCGGCGAAAGCTTTTGATCATCTGGCCGGCGCGCGTTGGCGCATAGCCCAGGGCGGTGAGGGCCGCATGGGCGGCCTCGACGGATCCGGCGAACAGTTCGCGGATGACCACCTGGGCGCCCGCCTCGCGCAGACGGTAATAGTGCAGGCGGTCGTAGGCGCGGGCGATGACGGTGACGTGGGGATAGGCGGCGCGCACATGGCGGACCATTTCGGTGGCCTTGTCCTGATCGTCGATGGCGACCACCAGCACTCTGGCCGTGTTGATTCCCGCCGCCTCAAGCAGCTCGGGACGGGAGGCGTCGCCGTAGTAACCCTTGGCGCCGAAGATCGCCAGGGTGGCGAGCTGGGCCGAGGAGTGCTCCAGCACCACCGTGGCCACGCCGTTGGCGCGCAGCAGGCGCTGGCTGATCTGACCAAAGCGGCCCATGCCGGCGATGATCGCCGCGCCCTTTTCCTCGATGACGTCGGCTTCGCGGTTCTCGGGCTTGGCGAACCGGGGCTGGATCAGGCTGTGGTGGATGACAAACAGAGCCGGGGTGACCAGCATGGACAGGGTCACCGCCATGACCAGCACCGAGGCCAGCTCGCGGGACAGCACCGCTGCGCCAGCGGCAAGGCTTACCAGGACGAAGGCGAACTCTCCCCCCTGGGCCAGGCTGAGCGTCATCAGCCAACGGTCGACCGGCGGCAGGCGAAAAAGCGTGGCGATGGGGTAGAGGGTCGCGCCCTTGAGCAGGACCAGACCCGTGACCAGGGCGGCGACCAGCCAGGGCTGGCGGGTGAGTACGGCGACATCGGCGCCGGCCCCGACGGTGATGAAGAACAGGCCGAGCAGGAGGCCCTTGAAAGGCTCGATGTCGGACTCCAGCTCGTGGCGGAACTCGGAGTCGGCCAACACTACCCCGGCCAGGAAGGTGCCCAGCGCCGGTGACAGGCCGACCAGGATCATCAGCCAGGCTATGGCCACGACCAGCAGCAAGGCGGCGACGGTGAACATCTCGCGCATGCGGGTGGTGGCGATGATGCGCAAGGCCGGCCGCACCGCGAACCGGCCGGCGACAACCACGACCGCCACGGCGCCGAAGGTCAGGATGGCCTTTTCCCAGCCGGGCATGCCGGCCATGGCGCCGCCGCCCCCGGCGTGCAGGGCGGCCGCTTCGCGGGGCCCGGCCAGCAGGGGCAGGAGGGCGATGATCGGAATGACGGCGATGTCCTGGAACAGCAGGATGGCGAAACTGGCGCGCCCGCCCTCAGTCTTTAACAGGCCGCGTTCGCGCAGGGACTGCAGGACGATGGCGGTGGACGACAGCGACAGGATAACCCCGCCGGCCACCGCCGTGCGCCAGGGCTGGC
The DNA here is from genome assembly GCA_964543805.1 of uncultured Brevundimonas sp. Classification (GTDB taxonomy): domain Bacteria; phylum Pseudomonadota; class Alphaproteobacteria; order Caulobacterales; family Caulobacteraceae; genus UBA5005. Next base: position 6,404 of record CAZJBC010000022.1, on the reverse strand, counting down.
CCAGCGCCAGCAGCAGCAGGGCCAGCACCGCCGAACAGGCCACCACCTGCAACCCGCCCAGGCCAATCAGCCGCGAGCGCATGTCCCACAACAGGCGCGGCTGCAGCTCCAGCCCGACCAGGAACAGCATCATGACCACGCCGAACTGGGCGTAGCTCTGCAGGGATGCGGTCTCGACTCCCACCAGGTGAAGGGCCGGGCCGATGACGATGCCGGCGATCAAATAGCCAAGCACCGAGCCTAAGCCAACGCGGCTGGCCAGCGGCACGGCGATCGCCGCTGCGACGAGATAGATAAGCGCTTGCGAGAGAACCCCATCCATGGGGTTGAGCTTAAGGGCGGACGCGCGCCTTGAACACCTCCCCGATGACTGAGGAGGTGTTTGAAACCTAGATCGCGCTTTGCGCTTCGGCCTGTCCGGGGATCATGTAGATCGAGCGCTTCGGCGCGGCCAGGACCCGGTTCAGCATGGGGATGAAGGCGTCCATCGGCATGGACTTGTAGTTGGGGTCAAAGGCGCTCTGGTCGAACAGGTGGCAGAACTGTGCCGTGTGTTCGAAGTGCGGATGGCCGCGGTACTCTTCGCGCATGTCGCGGTCCAGGCCCAGGTAGTGGAAGAAGTAGTAGCCCTGGAAGACGCCATGCTTTTCCAGCATCCAGTGGTTCGCCTCGGAGACGTAGGGGTGCAGGATTGCCGCGCCAATGTCGGCGTGGTTGCGCGGGCCCAGCACATCGCCGATGTCATGCAGCAGGGCGCAGACGACATATTCCTCGTCCTTGCCGGCCTGATGGGCGCGGGTGGCGGTCTGCAGCGAATGCTCCAGCCGGTCGATGGCGAAGCCGCCGCAGTCGCCCTTGAGCAGATTGAGGTGCGTGACAATCCGGTCCGGCAGGCCCTGCGAGAATTCCGTCGAGGCCCTGGCGATGATCGCCCAGTCCTCGGGCGTGCCTTCCACCATGGCATGGAACCCTGCCCGCGCTTCGGATGAATGTTCGCCATCGGCCATGTGGGGCCCTTTCCTTCAAACTGCAGATCGCCTTGCGCCAATCGTGCCCGGCTGACCGGCCCGCGTCAACGCAGGCGTAACCCAGGCCGCTGAATTCGACCTTAACAAAGTACATGATACGCGCCGGGGTTGTGACAACTTTGACCACTATCCTGAGGACACAAAATCGTTAAGATGGCTGAAGACGTCGTTTTGGGCCGCGTCGGACGATCATGGTTAACTTCGTTAACGACTGTAGAGGCGTAAGCGAATACTGCTTGATTACTAAAAGTTAACAAACATGGTTAACAACTATTGAATTTTTATTTAACAAACCCCTTCCCTTCGTGGTTGATTTTGTGTTAAGCGTTTTCGTGTCCGAGGCGAATGTTGCGCGAGGGGGATGTGGTGGACGGTTCTCAAGGTCTGGTTGCGACGGAGACGGTGATGGGATTCCAGTTTCCGGTTCTGGTTGATCTCCTGCCCGGTCTGGCGGCGGGCGTTCGATCCCTTTCGGTGCGCCGCAATGAGGCGCTGGGCGCCATCATCGTTTCAAAGACGGTCCCCGGCCTGAACGCGGCGATGATCGCCGCCCTGCGCAATATTGTCCGCGAGACCGCGGCCGGCCGCCTCGGCCGGGTGAATTTCCTGGTGTTCGACCTGGCGCACGAGGGCTTCGCCCTTTCCACCGCCGATGAGGGTTTCGAAGACCTGCTGGCCGATATCGAGATGCTGATCCTGTCGGCGCCGGTGGTCTCGGTGGGCTGCGCGCGGGCCGATCTGGCCGGCGCGGATCTGGAGCTGGCGCTGGCCTGCAGCATGATGGTCGGCAAGCAGGACGTGCGCTTTTCCTTCGCCGCCGATCCGCTGGTCTCGATCGGCGCCTACGCCCTGCTGGCCCAGAAGATCGGCTTTGTCCGAGCCGAGCGGCTGATGGAAACCGCCGAGATCATCGGCGCCGACGAGATGCGCGAACTGTGCATCCTGAAGGAGACGCTGGAAAGCGACGGCGCCGCCGGCATCGAGGCCTTCCTGCGCAAGACCGCCCGCCGCCACAACGCCTGGTGCGGCATCTATCGCGCCCAGCGCATCACCTCAGGCGCCGTGCACGCGACGCTTCGGGCGGCGCAGTAGGTCCCGTCATCCTCGGTGTTTAGGCCACTACCCGGAAACGCCGCGGGCCGAAGGGCTCCGCCAGGGCCAACAGTGGGGTCAGCTCGGAAAGCGGCACCGGGCGGCTGAAGACGTAGCCCTGAACGAGGGTGACGTTCCAGCCCTTGAGGTGCTCAAGCTGTTCGCGCTCTTCGATGCCCTCGATGACCAGATCCACGTTCAGCAACTGGGCCAGGACCGACACCGAGCCGATGACGGCCTGGGCTTCGCGCGACTTGATGTCGATGGCGAACGAGCGGTCGATCTTGATCTTGTCCACCGGGAACTGGCGCAGATAGGACAGGGACGAATAGCCGGTGCCGAAGTCGTCCAGCGAAATGCGTACGCCGGCGGCCGAGATGGCCTTCAGTTGCTCCAGCGCATCCTTGGCCTCGAACAGGGTGGTCTCGGTGATCTCGACCTCCAGGCGGCCGGGCGCCAGGCCCGATTCAGCCAGAATGTCCTTGATGCCGCGGGCCACGTCGCGGCCCATGGCGAACTGCTTGGCCGAGAAGTTGACTGCAACCTTTATGTGCGAAGGCCAGTTGGAGGCGTCCATGCAAGAGCGGCGCAGAATCCAGTCGCCCAGCGGAATGATCAGGCCGGTTTCCTCGGCCACCTTGATGAACTCGGCCGGCGAGACCAGGCCCTCGGTCGGGTGGCGAAGACGGGCCAGCGCCTCGCAGGCGACAATCTTGCCCGAGCGGACATCGACGATCGGCTGGTAGTGAACATCCAGCTCCTCGTTGGCGATGGCGTCGCGCAGGCGATGCTCGACCTCGCGCTTGCGGCGCATGGCGATATCCATCTCCGGCTCGAACACGCGCCACACGCCGCGGCCGTCGGCCTTGGCGCGGTAAAGGGCCATGTCGGCGCAGCGGATCAGCTCGTCGGCGTCCATCTTGTCGGCGCTGGCAAGCGCGATGCCGATGCTGGCGCCGATGGAGATCGGGTGGCGGTCGATCGTATAGCCTTCGCTGAGCGTATGGATGATCCGCTGGGCGATGGCGCCGATGCAGTCCATGTCCATGGGCGTGTCGATCAGCACCTGGAACTCATCGCCGCCGAAGCGGGCGACCAGGTCGTCGCGATGCACCGAGTTGCGCAGGCGCTTTGAGACCAGGCACAGCAGCTCATCGCCCGTGGGATGGCCGCGGCTGTCGTTGACTTCCTTGAATTGATCGAGGTCGATGGACAGCAAAGCCAGCTGGTGGCCTACAGCCACCGTGCCGCTGAGCGCTTCGCGCAGGCGCTTGTGGAACTGGATGCGATTGGGCAGGCCGGTAAGGGAATCGAAGTGCGCCATGCGCTCGATCTCGCGGCTGGCGGTCCGCGCCACGGTGACGTCCTCGACCACGACCACGAAGCCGCCGTCGAGGCGCGGCTCGCAGCGGAAATCATAGATGCGGCCGGCGATGGTCTGGCTGAACAGCGAGGAGTCGCGCGCGGCCAGGTGCTTTTCCCAGTTGGCGACGAAGCTGGCGGCCTCATCGGCGGGCAGATTGCCGGCGGCGGCGATCATCTCGGCCAGATCGCGGGCCATGATCTGATCCGTCTCGGCCTCAGGCAGATGAAACAGGTCGCGCAGGCGGTGATTGATGACGCTGATGCGGCCCTTGGAATCGCCCATGCAGAGGCCGTGGGACATCGAATCCAGAGCGCTGGAGAACAGTCCGCGCTGCAAACTGGCCTCGCGCCCGTTCATCAGGGCCGAGACGATGATGCCGTTGAGGAACTTGGTGGTCGACTTGGCCGAGGTCATGACCAGGCACAGGATCGCGGCCAGGCCCCAGTACCAGGCGTCGTATTCGAACAGCAGAACAATGGCCAGGGGCGCGAGCACGCCCAGGGCCTGGCCATAAACGATCAGCGGGCGGCCGGCGTTGCGGCTGGCCAGAGCGCCGGCGCAGGCCATGGCGATGACGACACCGTAGAGGATGGTCATGTTGTCGTGGGCGAAACGGCCGCCGAACAGGATGGCGGCGGTGATGCCGACCGCCAGCATGAAACCGACGCCGCCGATGGCGTACATCCGCTCCCACTGGCCGGCTTCGCGGGCGCGTTTGGCCGGATCGGCCCTGCGATAGCCGACCAGCACCGCCAGGCGGTAGATCGACAGCACGATCATGATCGCCGTCGAGAACAGGAAGATGGGATCGCGGGTCCGCGCAAAGGCGATCACCGGCACCAGCAGGCCGCCGAACATGCCCGAAATGAACGAGCCGACGGTGCCGAACAGGCTGTCGACCAGCGCCGCGTGGATATCCGCAGGCAGCTTTTCGGTCTTGGCCGAGACGGTGCGAGACTGAGTCATTGCGACCCCTGAGCGCCGGCGAGGGCCGACAGGATGGATCACAACTTTTACGCATCGCTGCTTGAGACTGTGTGAAGCAGCGTGGTTAACCAACTCTTCGAAGGCTAACCGCCCAGAAGCATTCGTTTTTGTGCCGCGGCCAGCCGTTCCATGTGGCGGATGTCGTGACGGCTGACGCTCATGGAAACCTCCACCCAAAGATTGGTGATCACCATCAGCTCGTCCCAGGTCACCGGGAACAGTTTTCTCCGGGTCGCGGCCAGGGCCAGACGCCGGGCGTGGCGGTCCGCGCCGCCCTCAGTCATCCATTGCAGGGCATAGGCCTTGGCCTGGCCGGCCGGGGCCAGCACATCAACCACGCCGGCTTCGTGCATCTCGACGCCCGAATAGACCCGGCCTGACAGCATGAATTCCTCGGCCTGGGCCGCGCCGAGCCGGCGGGTCAGGTGGGTCATGGCCCCCATGCCCGGGAAGGTGTTGAAGGCAACCTCCGGCACGCCGATCCTGGCGTCCGGGTCGGCGAGCAGAAAATCCTGGGCCAGAGCCGCCTCCAGACCGCCGCCCAGGGCCTGTCCCTCGATCACGGCCAGCGAGACGAAAGATCCGCCGAGCGCGTCGGTCAGGCCCCAGACCACATCGATGCAGGCATGGGCGTAGTGGGCCAGCAGGGCGCCGTCTCCCGACTGGATGGCGTGGGCGAACATGGCCAGGTCGCCGCCCAGGTTGAAGATGCCCGGCTTGTTCGAGGCCATGACGAAATAGTCGACGGGATAAAGCGCTGCCTGGTCCGAGGCTCTAAGCGCCCGCAGGGATTCACGCAGGTCGGCCATGTCTTGCAGGGTCTGAAGCGAATAGAACGGCGGCGCCTCGGCCTTGTAGCTCATCCAGTAAGAGCGGCTGGCGGCGTCGTATTCCACGTCGAGGGTTGGGAACGCCCAGCCGGCAAAGTCGGCCGGATCGCGCGGTCTATAGGTCAGTTGCGGCTGCATGACCCTTGCCTACCTCACGCACGCTTAACACCGGTTCAACCTGCGCCGCGCCGCGGCGTGCTGTCATCAAGAAAATCCCGGCATTGTTTCGCCGTCCCCCAGATTGTAAGCGTGCGCCCGAGGCGGCCGGGGTTCCCAGGTGGAATGTCAGCTTCCCGGGCTGGCGATCTGGCTTTGATCGCGAGCCCTTAGCTGTAGACCGAGCCCGGATTGCTCCCTGTTGGATCAATCGGTTGGCTCATCGGTGTCCGGCCGAACGCCGTGCGACGTGATAGGGGAATTATTCGTGGGTTTCGCTGAATTCTTCGCATCTGGCGCGTTCCTGTTTGTCTATTCCGGCTTGCTGGTCCTGCTCACCGCAGCCGCAATTGTCCGCAATCAGATTTCGCTCGCTTCGGAAGCCAAGGTATCCCGGGATCTCATCAAGGTTGTCGAAGCCGCCCACGCCTCGGACGCTTCCGGCAAGGTCGCGCAGCTGATCCTGTTGAACGAGTCGACCGGCGCCCGCATTCTCACGAACGCCGCCTGCCGCAGCGACGATCTTGCGGAGCACAAGGCCTGGCGCAATCCCGTCTTCGCGACCGCCAGGGCGACCGGCAGCTATCTGAGCCTGATGGCGGCCGTGCCCGCCGAGCGCCACAGCGTTGAGGGCCTGCGTCCCGCCAGGACGGTGATCGAGGACGAGTACCGGCGGCTTCACAAAGGCCTGCGCGGCTTTAGCGATTTCATCATCCGCGTGGCGCTGCTGGGCACGTTCATGGGCCTCATCGCCGCGCTGACGATCGCCAGCGCCAACATCGGCGTCGCGCAAGGATCCGAGGCCGAACAGAGCGCTCACATGCGCGATTTCATCCAGGTTCTGCTGGCGACGGCGGCGAACAAGTTCTGGATATCGGCGGTGGGCATCGCCTGCGCCCTGATCGTGCAGATCTATCGCGCCGCCACCGAGAAAGCCGGGCATAT
>CAZJBC010000021.1:7085-18081 GCA_964543805.1 uncultured Brevundimonas sp. | reverse complement strand
TCGTCGAACGCCGGCTTGTGAGAGAACCACTTCGCCGGCCCCGCGCTGAGCCAAAAGTGAAGGATATCCGATGGATGAGCAGGCATGGGCCGCAGTCCCGATATAACAATCACGTTCAAGCTGCGTTCAGTTGAGGCGGGTCAAACTGCGCGGCGACGATCGGAGTTAACCTCTGATGAGGAGTGTTCGAAATGAAAAAGACGATTGGCGCTGCCCTGACCGCGGCCCTGATGGCCGGATCGTTCCTGACCGCCGCCCAGCCGGCCGCGGCTCAGCCCGACGGCCAGGACCGCAGACAGACCCAGGCCCAGGCCAACGCTCAGGCCGAAGCCAACGCCCGGGCCAAATCCCAGGCCCAGGCTCAGGCCCAGGTTCAATCCCAGGCCCAGGTCCAGCAGCGGGACAACCGCGAGCGGGGCGGCCAGGATCGCGGCCGAACGGTCGCCAAGCCACAATCTGCGCCGCAAGCCCAACCGCAGGCCCAGGCGCCGGCCAAGCCGCAGTTTCAGACCTTGCCGACGCAGAAGCCGCAGCAGCAGGGCCAGACCCAGCAGCGCGGGCCGTTCGTTCCCGACAACCGGAATGGCCGTGACAACCGTGGTCCGACGACCAGCAATCGCGGCGCCGGCGATCGCACCCAGCAGTTCCATCCGCAGCCCAACCGCGGCGATCGGGACCGCGGCCGTCCGCGCTATGATCCGCGCCGCTATCCGCGCGAGATTCATCCGCGGCAGCGCTACTATTGGCGCGGTCCTGTCTATCGCTATCCGCCGGGCTTCTATGTGAACCAGTGGGCCTACGGCGATATTCTGCCCTGGGGCTGGTACGGGTCCGATTACTATATCGACAACTGGTACTGGTACGGACTTGAGCCGCCCCCCGCCGGTTTCGAATGGGTCCGCGAAGGCCGCGACGCCATTCTGGTCGATGTGTTCACCGGCCGGGTCTACGAGGTGGTCTACGGCCTCTTCTGGTAGGGAGCGTCCGGTACAGGACCGAGGGCCTCCGCGCCGAAAGGCGCGGGGGCCTTTGTCGTATCCGAGGCACTTGCGATGCATCGGCCGGGCTGTTACAGGATATCGAACCGTACCGTACGGTACCATCCCGTTCGTGACCCTAGAGGCGCTCCCTTGGACGATTCCGCCAGCCTTGGACGATCCGAGCGACAGGGCCAAGTCCTGGACGCTGCGCTCGCCCTGCTGGTGGCGGAGGGCGACCGTTTCACTATGGAGGGCGTGGCTCGCCGGGCCAGCTGTTCCAAGGAAACGCTCTATCGCTGGTTCGGCGACCGCGACGGCCTGCTGACGGCGATCGTCCAGTGGCAGGCCTCCAAGGTGGGTGCTGGGTCCTATGACGCGGCGCGGCTGGATGCGACCACGCTACGCGCCGGCCTGGAGGATTTCGCGGCGACCTGGCTTGGCGTGGTCTCGGGACCGGCCTCCATCGCCCTCAACCGCGCCGCCGCGGCCCACGCCGGGGCCGGCAAGGACGAACTGGGCCGCATCGTGCTGTCTGAGGGCCGGTTCGCCATCGGCGCGCGGGTCAAACCCCTGCTTGAGGCGGGACGGAAAGCCGGGCTGTTGTTGTTCGACGATGTGGAGGCGGCCTTCCGCACCCTTTTCGGCCTGGTGTCCCGCGACGTTCAGATCCGCCTTCTCCTGGGCGATGCCCCGCTGCTTGACGCCCCCGCCATCGCCCGCGACGCGGCTCGCGCCGCCGACCAGTTTCTAATTCTTTATTCAACCAACCCAACTGCGGCTGGCGCCCGCCAGCCTTCACCCTAGAAAGGACCACCCCCCATGCGCGTCTATTACGACCGCGACGCGGACCTTGCCCGCATCCTCGACAAGAAGATCGCCATCGTCGGCTATGGCAGCCAGGGGCGCGCCCATGCGCTGAATCTGCACGACTCCGGCCTGAAGAACGTGGTCGTCGCGCTGAAGCCCGGCTCGGCCACCGCCAAGAAGGTGGAAGCCGACGGCCTGAAGGTTATGACCGTCGCCGAGGCCGCCAAATGGGCCGACGCCCTGATGATCCTGGCCCCGGACGAGCACCAGCGCGACATCTACGCCAGCGAGATCGCGCCCAACCTGCGTGACGGCGCGGCCCTGCTCTTCGCCCACGGCCTCAACATCCACTTCGGCCTAATCGAGCCCAAGGCCTCGGTCGATGTGCTGATGATCGCCCCCAAGGGCCCCGGCCACACGGTGCGCGGCGAATATCAGAAAGGCGGCGGCGTGCCCTGTCTGATCGCCGTCCACCAGAACCCGACTGGCAATGCCCTGGAGCTGGGCCTGGCCTATGCCTCGGCCATCGGCGGCGGTCGCTCGGGCGTGATCGAAACCACCTTCCGGGAGGAATGCGAGACCGATCTGTTCGGCGAACAGGTGGTCCTGTGCGGCGGCCTGGTCGAACTGATCCGCGCCGGGTTCGAAACCCTGGTCGAAGCCGGCTACGCGCCAGAAATGGCCTATTTCGAATGCCTGCACGAGGTGAAGTTGATCGTCGACCTGATCTATGAAGGCGGCATCGCCAACATGAACTATTCGATCTCGAACACCGCCGAGTACGGCGAGTATTCCACCGGCCCGCGCATCGTCACCGACGAGACCAAGGCCGAGATGAAGCGGGTGCTGGAGGATATCCAGGCCGGCCGCTTCGTGCGCGAGTTCATGACCGAGAACGTCACCGGCCAGCCGGTGCTGAAGGCCACACGCCGCCGTCTGTCGGAACACCAGATTGAGGAAGTCGGCGCACGGTTGCGCGCCATGATGCCCTGGATCGGCAAGAACAAGCTGGTGGACAAGGCCCGCAACTAGGCGTTCGGTAAGGGCGTCTTCCTCGCAGAGACTCCCGATGAACCGGTCCGTATTCCTGATCGCGCCCTGCGCGCTCCTTGCCGCCTGCAGTGTGGGCGGCAAGGGGTTCGTGGCGTCGCGCGACTACGGGCGGGTGGCCGACTGCTATGCGGCCTATATGTCCATCGGCATCGACGCCAGGGACCCGGCCCTGGGCTATTCCGCCGATCAGGTCGAACTGGAAAACGAGGTCAATCTGGAAAGCGTCCAGCGCCTCCAGCCCTACCTGAAGCCCGCCTCGAAAAAAGCCGGCGGCGATGGCAAGTTCCTGCAGCTGGTCGCCGCCTGGCGGCTTCGCCCGGACAACAATATCGACCAGCCGGCAAGCCCAGAGCAGAAGCGCGCCATTTATCAGCACATCCTGCTGGAAGCGTCCCAGTGTCACGGCACCCTCAGCCACTTGGGCGCGCCCATGCGGCCGCCCGTGTCTGCGCCTAAGGTTGAGACAAAGACTTAAGGGTCCGCACGAACAGGGCCGGCTCCAGGGCCATGACCCGCGCCTCCAACGCTTCCGGCGTCTCGCCGGGCCGAACGACGATCTTCTCCTGAGCCACGATCGCGCCGTGGTCGTATTCGCCGTCGACGTGGTGCACCGTCGCGCCGCTCTCGCTCGCCGCCGCCGCGATCACCGCCTCATGCACCCTGCGCCCATACATACCTTCGCCGCCGAAGGCCGGCAGCAGGGCGGGGTGGATGTTGAGGATGCGCCCGGCATAGGTGGCCAGCACCTTTGGCCCCAGCTTGCGCAGGTAGCCTGACAGGATGATCCAGTCGGCGCGGGCGTCCTTCAGCGCCGCCAGGGCCGCTTCGTCCGCATGCTCGCCATCGGGCCCGACCGTCGGGATGATCCGCAGAGGCAGATCGCTAGCCAGGGCGAACTCGGCCGCCTTGCAGGGCCGGTTGGTGATCAGCAGGGCGGGCGTGGCGGCCAGCTCGCCGCTCGCGCAGGCGGAAATGATCGCCCGCATGGACGAGCCGGAACCGGAGGCGAAGAAGGCGAGTCGCATGACAGCCCTCTAGCACGGCTTGTCTCCTGAGGTCAGGCGCCGGTTTCCGGACCTGGAATAGTGATCTGCGGAAGAGGAACCGTCGGGCAATCCGGCAGGGTCGATATACTGGCCGGCGTCACGAAAGCACTCCGGTCAAAGTGAGCGGCCGCGCGGTAGGTCGTGATGATCAGCTGCTGAGCGGCCAAGCCTTGAACCTCCCCCTGATACCGCCGGCCGCCTGGAAACTCGAAGATGTCCGGCGTATAGTCCGGCCGGCAGTTGGCGCAGGTCTCGCCGGCCGCGCCCTTAACCGAGAAATAGATTAGATCGGGCTGAGCGCCGGTCTTGAGGCAGTTGTAGTTCAGGCCCAGCGGAGTCTGTTTCGCCGCACAGTAGCCAAAGCCGGGAATGGCCCGCCTTTCGCCATCCGCCGCGATTTCGAAATGAGCAACGGGCTGTAGTAGGGTGAGGGCATAGTGAAGCCGCAGTGGGACACTCGCGGGGGTCCCGCGACGCAAGGCCATGTTGAGGCGAAAGGGCTGGAAAGAGAATCCTTCGGCCGAGGCGGCATGTGTCAACCGGAAACCCTGGCTCATGGGCGAGGCAAACAGGCGCCCCCCTGCTGTCTTGTAGTCTCCATCCTCATGATCGATCGCGAGGCGCGCGCCTGGGGAAAGGCCCCCAAAATTCGCAACTGCCATGATCGCCCCAAACCGTGGGCCAGCAGGCGCCTTGGCATGTGACCCGACTTCATACTCTGGCGCCAGGCAGCGCAGGTCGATGTGCGCGGTCACCGCACGCGCGGCGGCGCTCTCGCCCGCCAGGGTCCGGGTCACGGTCCACGCCGCGCTGAAGGGAACCAGGGCGCCAAAGACGAAGGGTCCGATCAGACAGGCGAAGACAATCATCCCGCCCGCCAGCCGCGGCCGGCTCTTGCCGTATTCCGTCCACAGGAGCCCCACGCCGACCGCGATCATCAGCGGCATGGACAGCAGGCCGACGATCCAGGTCTGGGCCGCCGAAGCAAACCCGCCGTAGGATGCGTTGAGAAACTCGGAGACGGCCACATTGAAACCGAGCGCCGCCACGACGCACATCGCCAGCAGGATAATCGTGCCGATCAAGGTCTCGGTCACCCCCGCAAAGGCGATCAGCGCGGGCGCGACGCCCATCCACAGGTACGGGCCGGCCAGATCACTGGCGATTTCGCCGGCTGAATATCCCTGATTCGCGCCCCTGAGGACGTCGGCGGCCAGCAAGGGCAGGAACAGGGCCGGGACGATCAGCAGGTGTTTGGCCAGGATCAGGTCCAGCCGGCGGACCGGCCGGGTGCGCCAGTCGCTGCGCGCGCCCGCCGCGGGGTCCAGATGGACAACCATGGCGACCAGCACGATTGCTCCCAGGACGGCCATCACCCCCAGCAGCGCCGCCAGGATGGCGAGGTTCGGATCCTCATGCGCTTCGGCGTCAAGGAACCCCCAACCGACGGTCAGGCCTGCTGAGGCAAGCGCCATCGGCCAGAGCGACAGGACGTCCTTCTTGAAGATCGCGCCGATGACGCGCGCGCGGCTGGTCATGACCGGTGCTCCTTGCGGGCGGCGCGCATCAGGGATTTGGAGATGTCGCGCAGCGACAGGGGTGTTGTTTCAAGTCGGGTCGGCGGGCCGGCGAAATCGTGGACCTGGCGAGACAGGGTCGCCTCGTCGACAAAGTCGAAGTCGATGAACGTCAGGGTATGGCCTTGAGCTGCGACCGACAACCAGCGCGGCGAGACCTTTTCCGGGGTCCGGGCCGGCGCATCGTAGGTCGCGGTCACCGCGCGGAAGCGCAGGCGCAGATGATCCATCGGCTCCTGGAATTTCAGGCGGCCGTCCTCGATGAAGGCGATGTCGGTGGCGAAGCCCTCGATCTCGGACAGCTCGTGCGACGAGATCACAATGGAGGTGTCTTCCGCCTGGCCGAGCACGCCCTCAATAACCTCGTCGCGCACCAGGGGATCCAGGCCGCTGAGGGGCTCGTCCAGCACCAGCAGTTCGGGATGGAACGGCAAGGCGCCGGCCAGGGCCGCCTTCATGCGCATGCCGTGGGAGAGCGCGCCAATCCTGCGGTCGGCGGGCAGGTCCAGGTCGGACCGCAGCCGATCCTCCAGAGCCCGGTCCCAGCCGTCGTAGAGCGGGCGCAGATAGTCGAAGTACTGGGCCACGGTCAGCCGGGTAGGCAGCTTCTGATTTTCCGACACATAGCCGATCCTCTGAAAGTCGCGCGCGGTCAGCTTCGAGGAATCGACCCCCAGCACGGCCGAGGATCCGCCATCGCGCCGGTAAAGGTTCAGGATCGTTCGCAGCGCCGTCGTCTTGCCCGCGCCATTGGCGCCGATCATGGCCATGGCCGAGCCCTTCGCCAGGCTGAACGTTAGGCCATCAACAGCCGCCTTTCGCCCGAACCGCTTGGTCAGGACCTCGGTTTCAATGATCATGACCCCTCCCGGCCCCTCGATTTGTTCAGGTCCGCCCAGCGCGCCTTCAGCGCCGCGGTCACCTCGTCCAGTTCCAGCCCCACCCGTCCGGCCTCGACCACCAGTTCCTCGATCTGCCGATCCAGCAGCCGCTGGCGATCGCCGGCGCGGGCTTGTGGCGGCTCGGCCACGACTGTGCCGATGCCGGGCCGTGATTCCAGCCAGCGCTCCTGGATCAGGTGCTGGATGACCTTGTGGGCGGTGTTGGGGTGGATTTTCAGGTCCGCCGCCAGGACGCGCACAGACGGGAACGGATCGCCTGGGCGCATCTCGCCGGAGACAAAAGCGCGCACGGCGGCGAAAACCACCTGGTCGAAGATCGACCGCCCCGGGACAAGATTGAATCGAATAACTGTCACATCATCAATGTGACACACATTACACCTGAGTCAAGCCATCGGACGACGGCGGCGGGAATGGGTGTCGGCGCAATCGATCAGGGGTTGGCGGCGGTCTGCTGTCCGGCCGGCTCGGGCAGGACCACCGCCCGCCAGCTGCGATCCCTGACCAGCCAGCGCTGGGCAGCTGCACGGATGTCAGCGGGCTTCAGCGATTGGGTGTCATTCACCGCGCGCAGCATCAGGGCGGCGCGCCGCGGATCGGTCTGGGCGCCGGCCAGGGTCTGTAGCCACCAGGTGTTGCTCATCAGGCTGCGGCGCAGGGTCTCCAGGCGCGGTCCCTGGGCGCGAGCGAATTCGTCGGCCGAAATTTCCTGCGCGGCCAGGTCCGCCGCGACGCGGTCGATGGTCGCCGCGACGTCCGTCACGTCCTCCGGCTTGACGGCCGCGCGGGCGCTGATCAGGCCATAGCCGGGCAGGGTCAGGGAAAACTGCTCGGCGGCCGAGGGCGAATAGGATTTGCCCTGTTTGATGCGGATCTCGTCGATCAGCCGGTTGGTCAGCACGATGCTGAGCAGGTTGGCCGCCTGGGTGGCGCGCGGATCGGCGAAGGCGTCGGCTCCGGGCCAGTTGATCACCAGCAGGGCTTGATCATCAGGCCCTTTGTGATGCAACACGACGGGCGTTGGCGTCGGCGCCGGAAAGTGTGCATCGCGCAGGCCAGCGGGCTCGGGCGCCTCGATGCGTGGCGGCAGGGCCCCGAACGTTTTTGCGACCAGGTCGATGGCGCGCTGAACCGGTACGTCGCCGACAATAATCACCTCGAGAGGCGCGGTCTCGACGATCGGCCGCATCCAGGCGGCCGCATCCTCCGGCTTCCAAGTCGATTGCAGCGCGGCGCTCGAAAACACCCAGCGAATGTCGCCGGAATGCAGCAGGGCCGGCGCCTCGCGGCCATAGACGTCGGCCGGGCTGAACTGTTCAGCGCGTTCGGACTCGGCGTTTTCGGCCAGGGTGCTGGCCCAGTGATCGGCGCGGAAGGCGGGTGCGGTGAACATGGCGGCCAGGCGCTGAAGCTGCAGCTCAAGCTGGTCCGACGGCATGGCCTGAGGGGCGGCCGGGCTCATCAGCTCATAGGCGTCCTCGGGCGCGCCGGGGATGGCGGCGATGCGCTTGCCGTTCAGGGTGCGGGACAGATCGTTTTCGGAATAGCCCTGCAGGCCGCCGTCATAGTGCATCATGAATCCCAGGTCGGACGGGCCCAGGGCGTCGCGCGGCATACCAAGCTGGCCCAGGCCATAGCGCACCTTGACCAGCGCCTCGTTCCTGGAGAACTCGGTGGACTTGACGGTCAGGCGTACGCCGTTGGCGAAGCGCACCAGGGTCGCGCCCAGCGCCGCATCGACGCGCCGCTCGGTCACCTGCCCGGGGGGGCCAAAGTCAGTGTAGGTCCACGGCTTGACCGGCGGCGGAACAAAGGCCTGGACGGGCGCGGTCTGCGCCCTGGCCAACAGGGCCTGCAGTCCCGCCTCTCCGCCCTGGGGCGCGGTCGGGCCGTAGTAGAGAAAGGCCGGATCGCCGGCCAGCCGGGCCCGCAACGACGCGTTGACCTGGGCCAGGGTGATGCTGGCGGCCGCCTGGTCGAAAAAGGCCTTCTGCGCCTCGGGGCTCTGCACCACCGCCTCGGCGCCGCCGGCCAGCTGGGTAGCGATGGCGGCGGACTGGCGGCTGGTGGCCTTGATCAGGGCGTCTTCCTGGGCGCGCAGAAGGGTCAGGGTCTCGGCCAGCTCATCCTGGGTGATGCCGAACTGGACCAGCTGGCGGCGGGCGCGGATGTGGAAGTCGAGGGTGGCGGCCAGGTCCCGAATGCGGAAGGCCTGGATGACGTCGGCCTTCTCGACATGCGGGATGTTGGCCGAGGCGATGGCGTCAGTGGATTCGAATGGCTGGGCGGCCGGCTCGATCATGCGGCGCAGGCGCATGCGCATGGCGAACTCGCCCACCGTCTCGACAAACCGGTCCATCTCGCCGGCGCGGGACAGATCCGGTTCGTGAAACGGGTGACGCCAGACTTCCTGGAAACCGGCGCCGGAGACGCCCGGGACGGTGATGATGCTGACCGGCGGCGCGCTGGCCCGCTCGCTCAACGGCGCGGGGTCCGGCCCGTCAAGCGCGCGCGGCTTCCAGGCGCTGAACTGACGGCGGACCTTTTGCTCCAGGTCGTCGGGATTGAAGTCGCCGACGACGATCAGGGTCGCCCGCTCAGGCCGGTAATAGGCGTCGTAGAAGGCGCGCAGCTGGGCCGCGGTGGCGGTCTGGATGAAGGCCGGATCGCCGCCGGGGTAGCGCGCATAGGGATGATCGCCCAGCTGCCAGGCCAACAGGCTTTGGGCCAGCCGGGTCTGGGGTCCATTCTGGGAGCGAAGCTCGGACAGGACGACGCTGCGTTCCGACTCAAGCGCTGCCGGATCCAGCGTCAGATCGCCGACGATTTCGCGCAGCAGAGACAGGCCTTTGTTGACGGAGTCATCGTCGTTGTGGGCCAGGTTGAACATGAAGGTGGTGGCTTCCTGAGCCGTGCTGGCATTGATGTCGCCGCCGAACCGCAGGCCCAGGCGCTGCAGGGCCAGGCGCACCTCGCCGTCCGGCACATGGGCCGATCCGCGGAACGCCATGTGCTCCAGCAGGTGGGCGATGCCGGCCTGGTCGGGCCGCTCGTTCATCGAGCCGGCGTCGATGACCAGGCGCATGACCACCTGGCCGGGCGGGCCTGAATTGCGCCGGATTGCGTATTTCATGCCGTTCGGCAGCACGCCGAAAATCACGCTTGGGTCCGCGGCCACATCGCTTTTCGTCTGCGCCCAGGGCCGGTGCGGACGCCCCGCTGTCGAGGGTTGCTGAGCCGCGCTGAGCGAACTGGCGGCAAGCAACAGAAGGGCGCCCGCCGCCGCCGCGAGCCTTCCGGTCACGGACCCCGCCCTTGCCATGGTTTCCTCGCGTTCCGCCTTGCGGCTCAAGTCTTCTCGTTGCAGTGACGATCGCCCCGCATTCTTAATATGTCAATACAGCAATAAGTTTGCGTTGTCGCAATATATTCAGGGCCGGCTCGAGGCCTGCCGCTCCGGCGGCTGCGGCAGGATCACTGCGCGCCAGCTCTTGTCCTTGACCAGCCAGCGCCTGGCGGCGTTGCGAATATCGGCCGGGGTCACGCCTTGCGCCTCGTCCACCGATCGCCACATCAGATAGGCCAACCGGGGATCGGTCTGCACCCCGGCCAGAAAGCGCACCCAGTAGGTGTTGTCCCGCCGGCTCCGGCGCAGCGCCTCCAGCCTGGGACCCTGGGCCCTGGCGAATTCGTCCGCCGACACCTCGCGGGCCGCCAGGTCGGCGGCCACCGCGTCGATACTGGCCAGGACCGAATTGACGTCTTCCGGTTTGACGATCACCCGGGCGCTGATCATCCCATAGCCGGGCAGGTCATCGGAAAACTGCTCAATGGCGCCTGGCGCATAGGTCTTGCCCTGTTTGACGCGAAGTTCATCCATCAGCCTGTCGGTCATGATCAGGCTCAGGAGGACGGCGGCCTGGGTCTGTTTGGTGTTGGCCAGGGCGTCAGTGCCGGGCCAGTTGATCACCACCGCGGCCTGATCTGCGGGTCCCTGATGATACAGAACGACGGGTGTCGGCGTCGGCGCCGGAAAATGAGTGGTGCGCAGCCCGGAGGGCTCCGGCAGCTCAGGCCGCGGCGGCAGGGCGCCCAGCGTCTTGGCCACCGCATCAATGGCCCGGTCGACCGTCACGTCGCCGACAATAATGACCTCAAGCGGAGCGTTCTCGGCGATCGGCCGGATATAGGCCGCGACATCCTCCGGTTTCCACGCGGCGTGCATTTCGGCGGTCGTCATGGTCCAGCGGGCGTCGCCCGGGTGCAGCAGGGGCGGGGCGTACCAGGAATAGGCGCCGGACGGACTGTAGAGCTGAGCCCTTTCGGATTCGGCGGTGGTCACCAGAATGCTGGCCTTCTGGTCGGGCCGATAGGCCGACTGGGTCAGGGTCGCGGCCATCAGCTGCAGTTCGGTGTCGAGCTGTCCGGTCCGGCTGGAGCCGGGGCCATTGGTGATTTCATAGGCGTCCTCGGCGGCTGCAACGCTGACGCTGGCGCCGCGGCTGTTCAGCAATCGCACCTGTTCGGCCGAGGTCAGACCCTGCAATCCCCCCGATGACAACAAAAAGGCGCCTTCGTTGGCGGGACCTGGATGGTCGCGAGGAAAGCCCAGCAGACCGTGGCCGAAGCGC
>CAZJBC010000021.1:0-7075 GCA_964543805.1 uncultured Brevundimonas sp. | reverse complement strand
CCTTGATCTGGACTTCGCCGCGCACGAAATCCGTGGGCCTGACCGTCAGCCGAACTCCGTTTTCAAACCGGATCAGGGTGGCGCCCAGGGTATTTTCGGTGCGCTGATCAGCGACCTTTCCGCGCGGTCCAAAACTTGTGAAGGGCCAGGGCCTTACGGGCGTTGGCGCATAGGCCGTCACCGGCGCGGCGCGCGCCTGCTCGAGGGCCGCGGCAAGCCCGGACTGGTTTGCCGCAGGCGGACTGCCGCCGGTGTAGAGCAACACCGACGGGCCGCCGAGCCGCGCCTTGAGCGCGTCATTGACCTGTTGCAGGGTGATCGAGCCGGACGCTTCATTGAACTGGGACAGCCGGTCGCCGGGGGCCTGCAGCACGGTCAGGTCCGCACCCGACAGCTGGGCCATTGCCTGTGGCGCGGTCAGGGCGGTGGCGGTGGCGACTTCGCGCTCATCGCTGTTGCGCATGGCGGTCAGGGCGTCGCTCATCTCGCGCTGGGTCACGCCGTACTGCAGCAGTTGGCGCTGGGCTTTCACCAGCAGGTCGACGGCCGCACGGGCGTCAACGACGTGGTAGGCGTCGACTTCGTCGCCAGTTGAAACGCCCTGGATATTCAGCGGTCTTATGCCGTTGGTCTGTAGAAAAGGCTTGGCCGATTCCTCAACGATCAGCCGGGCGCGGCCGCGGAACGCCTGTTCACCCACCAGATCGATGAGCCGGCTGACGGCGCCGGACCGGGTCGGATCGGGGTCGCGGTAAGGCCTTGGGAAATACCACTCCAGGTCATCTTCGGTGACGCCCGGCGCGGTCAGGATGGTGACGGGCGCCTGGGGCGCCGGCTGGGTGAGGGGGGCCGGATCGGCGCCCGGCGTCCCGCGTCCGCGCCAGTCGCCAAAGGTCTGACGCACCCTGGCTTCCATCTCGGCCGGGGTGATGTCGCCGGCGATCAGCAGGGTCGTCCGTTCCGGCCGATAATAGGCGTCGTAGTAGGCCCGCAGCTGATCCGGCGTCGCCGTCTGGATGACCTCCGGCTTGCCGCCGGCCGGTCGGGCGAAGGGATGCTCGCCCACCTGCCAGCGCAGCCGCGCAAGCTGAATATCAAGCGTGGGCCCTTCGCGGGTGCGCAGCTCGGCCAGGATGACACTGCGTTCTGCGTTCAGGGCGGCGGGATCAAATTTGATCTCGCTGGCGATTTCGCGCAGCAGGTTCAGGCCGGTATCGACCGAGGCTGCGTCGTTGCGCGGCAGGTTGAACATGTAGAGCGTGTCGTCGGGTCCGGTTGTGGCGTTGGTGTCGGCCCCCATGCGCAGGCCGATCCGCTCCAGGTCGCGCTGCACATCGCCGTCGGCGATGTGGGTCGTGCCGCGAAAGGCCATGTGCTCGATAAAGTGGGCCAGGCCCTCCTGACCGGGGCCTTCCTGCATGGAGCCCGAACCGATGACCAGACGCAGCATGACCTGTCCGGCGGGCAGGGCGGTATGGCGGATGGCGTATTTCATGCCGTTGGGCAGAACGCCGAAGGTGACGGCCGGGTCAGCCTTCAGGTCGCTGATGTCCTGGGCCCAGGGGTGCGTTGGCGCAGCGCCGGGGTTCACGGGCGCAGAGGTCTGGGCGGCGCCGATCGAGCCGGCGCAGATCAGGGCCAACGCGCCAATCGCCGCGGTCAGCCGCGTGACCGATCGTCCCTTGGTCGCCATCGCAACCTCCCTTGCCCGGCGCCGCCGGCGCCTGGACACCCACGGTTGCGCTATTGGACTAGGAACACCAGCTGGTTTGTCAAGCGCGCTGGCCCTCAGGCCCGGGCCTTGTCCATCAGGCCGGCGAAGCGCTCGAACAGATAAAGGCTGTCGGTCGGACCCGGCGAGGCTTCCGGGTGATGCTGCACGGAAAACACCGGCCGGTCCTTCAAGGCGATCCCCGCGTTGGTGCCGTCGAAGAGGGACACGTGGGTCTCGGTCACCGGGGCCGGCAGGCTGTCGCGGTCGACGGTGAAGCCGTGGTTCATCGAGACGATCTCGACCTTGCCCGTGGTCAGGTCCTTGACGGGATGGTTGGCGCCATGGTGGCCCTGTTCCATCTTGCGGGTCTCAGCGCCCAGGGCGAGCGCCAGCATCTGGTGGCCCAGGCAGATGCCGAACACCGGCTTGCCGCTGGCGACCAGCTTTTTGATCACCGGCACCGAATAGGCGCCCGTCGCGGCCGGATCTCCTGGGCCGTTGGACAAAAGCACCCCGTCCGGATTGCGGGCCAGGATGTCCTCGGCGCTGGTCGTGGCCGGCACCACCATCACCCTTGCGCCGATGGAATTGAGCGAGCGCAGGATGTTGCGCTTGATGCCGTAGTCGATCACGACCACGTTGTATTTCGGCGCATTGTTCCTGCCGTAGCCCTCCGGCCAGACCCACAGGGCCTCGTCGAAGGTGAAGGACTGGGCGCAGGTCGCATCCTTGGCCAGATCCAGGTTCTCCAGCCCCGCCCAGGCTTTCGCCTTGGCCTTCAGCGCCTCCAGATCGAAGGTCCCGTCTGGGCTGTGGGCGATGACGCCGTGGGGCATGCCGTGCTCGCGGATGGAGCGGGTGAGCGCCCGGGTGTCGACGCCGGAAATGCCGATCACGCCGCGCCGCGCCATCCAGCTGGAAAGATCGCTGTCGGCCCGCCAGTTGGCCGGTCCCGTCGGCGCATCGCGGAAGATCGCGCCGCGCGCCGCCGTGCCTGCGCCCAGCCCAAATTCCTCCACGTCTTCCAGGTTGGTCCCGACATTGCCGATGTGGGGAAAGGTAAAGGCGATGATCTGGTCCATGTAGGACGGATCGGTCAGAATTTCCTGATAGCCGGTCATGGCGGTATTGAAGCAGACCTCGCCCACCGCATCGCCCGCAGCGCCGCAGCCGATGCCTTGCAGGACCGTGCCGTTGGCCAGGACCAGAACGCCTGTGCAGCCGGGCGTCAGCGCATCAGACATGGTCAGGCCTCCTTCAAGGATCGCAAATGTAAACCGGATTATGGTTGCAAAAAAGCGGGCCAGGGATAACCCCCGCCCGCTTCACTGAAGCGCCTTCGTCTAGGGTCCGCCCGGCCCTGCGTCAAGCGTGGGCGCAGCCCTGGGTCAGCCGGCTTTGCAGTCCGGCCCGAGCCTGGCGCTCAGCTCGCTGTCCGGCAGTTTCACAGCTTGCACCGGCACGATACAGCCGTCGCGCACCGTGAACGGAACGATCAGGTTGAAGGGCTTGTGCGGCGCCTTTTCGCTGGCCGCCGTCCAGCCGCGATAGCGGACGGCGAGTACGGCGGGCGCCGCCGCCGGAATGATCTCGCCGCGATAGGAAATCAGGTGATCGCTGACGTCATCCTGGTTGTCTTCGAGCAGATTTATCCACCCCAACGCCAGGGGCTTGTCGGGGCCGAGACGAATGATCGCCGTATCGTCACGCCGCTCTCCCTGGAACGTGGTCTGGCCCCGCATCAGGACGATCGGGTCAGTCCCGAGGTCGCGCCGGATCTGGAAGGAGGCGTCGCGGCCGCCATTCTCGCCGGCCCAGGCGATGTGTTCGAACCGGCCAGTGACTTTCGATCCGCCCGGGGCGCCGGAGAAGTAGATCACCGTCGCCGCCGCCTCGGCGCCGTGGGAATCAAAGCCATTGGTCTCCTTGACGATCAGCGCTTCGCGCCCCGGCGCCAGGGTGATCAGCGCGTAGGGCGCGGCGCGCATCGCATGGCCGTCCGCCTGCACGCTGACCGGCGCCGCCCGCCCGTAAGCCTGTCTGAAGGCGGCGGCCGCGGCCTTGTCCGGAGACGGGAAGGGCCGGGGAGCGGCCTGTAGACGGGAAGCGGCGGCTCCGGTGAGCCCCGCCGCCAATGCAGCCAGAGCGAGGCTCCGGACAAGTTCAGTCATCGTCTTCATCCAGTTCCGCGATCAAGGCCTTCAGTTCGGCGATGTCCTGGACAGAAAGTTTGCGCTGCTCGGAAAAGTGGCTGACCAGCGGGGCCAGGCGCCCTCCGAACAACCGGGCCAGCAGGCCTTCGCTTTCCGTGGTCACATAGTCCATGCGCGCCAGCACAGGGGAATACAGATAGCGGCGGCCGTCCTTTTCAGCGCGGATCGCGCCTTTGTTCAAAAGGCGGTTGATCAGCGTCTTGACGGTGGCTTCGGTCCAGCCCTGGGGCTGGGCGATCTCGGCGGTGATGGTTTCCGCCGTCAGCGGCGACCTGACCCAGAGGGCGGCCATGACGGCGCTCTCCGCAGGACTGATTCGCATGGCGTCGACTCCGTGATCCGGGCCCCCCGATCCTGGATTACGCCCGTAAATAGCCCTGTCAAACAGATTGTGTGAAAAAGTGCACGCCCGACTTCTCCACACAAATTGGACAGCGACTCACTGCCCGTCAACAAACAGGCACGCCCGACAGGCGGGCAGTTTACCCAAACCGGTTAAGACCTTTTGCCGGGGCCGTCTTACCGGCGGTGAACAAAACAAGTACCGTGCCGTCTATGCGTTTCGACGATCGCTTTCTCGACGAGATCAAGAGCCGCCTGCGTCTGTCGGACGTGATCGGGCGGACCGTGAAACTGCGCCGGCAGGGTCGCGAATTCGCCGGCCTGTCGCCCTTCACCAAGGAAAAGAGCCCGTCCTTCTTCGTCAATGACGACAAGGGTTTTTACCACGACTTCTCCAGCGGCAAACACGGTGACCTGATCTCGTTCCTGATGGAGACCGAGCGGCTTTCCTTTCCCGAAGCGGTCGAGCGCCTGGCCAATGAGGCCGGCGTGCCCATGCCCGCGGTCGATCCAAAGTCAGTGGAGGACGACAAGAAACGCCAGGGCCTGTCCGACTGGCTCGATCTGGCCGCCAAATGGTTCGAGGCCGAGCTGCGCCGCCCCGGCGGCAAGGAGGCGCGGGCCTATCTGGAGCGCCGCGGGCTGCCCGAAACCGAATGGGCGCGGTTCGGCGTCGGCCTGGCGCCGGACTCGCGTACGGCCTTGAAGGACTATCTGATCGCCAAGGGCGCCCGGCCCGCTGAACTGGTTGAGGCCGGCCTGCTGATCGCCCCGGAAGAGGGCGGGGCGCCCTATGACCGGTTCCGCGGCCGGATCATGTTCCCGATCGCCGACGCCCGCGGCCGGATCCTGTCGTTCGGCGGCCGGGCCCTGGATCCCCAGGCGCGGGCGAAATACCTCAACGGTCCCGACAGTCCGCTCTTCGACAAGAGCCGCGTCCTCTACGGCCTGGCCGAGGCGCGCAGGATCGCCGCCGCCGCGCCCGCCGACGCCCATCCGCCCCTGGTGGTGGTCGAAGGCTATATGGATGTCATCGCCTGTCAGAGGGCGGGCATCGCCGCCGTCGCGCCCATGGGCACGGCCCTGACCGAAGGCCAGATGGAACTGCTCTGGCGCTATCATCCCGAGCCGACCCTGTGCTTCGACGGCGACGCCGCCGGCCAGCGCGCCGCGGGCCGGGTGATCGAGCGGGCCCTGCCGCTGCTGGGTCCGGGCCGCACCCTGAAATTCGCCATGGTCGAGGGCGGCAAGGATCCGGACGAGGTGCTGCGCGAGCAGGGCGCCGCGGCGCTGAAAGCCCAGATCGCCAAAACCGAGCCTTTCGTCGAGCGGCTGTTCAAGGCGGCGCTGGAAGAGCAGCCGGTTCTGGAAACTCCCGAACAAAAGACCGCCTTCAAGGTGCGCTTGCGAAAGCTGGCCTCGACCATCGCCGACCCTGAACTGGCGAGCGCCTACCGCGAGGACCTGCTGGGGCGCTACGAAGGCCTGTGGCCCACCGCCCAGCCTGTTTACACCGTCGGCGCCGCGGCCCGCGAGCTCTCCCGCCGCCGCTGGGCGGGCCGCAAGGGGCCGGCCCCGATCACCGGCGCGACAGCGCAGGGCAAGGCCGCCGCCCATACCCTGCACGCCTCGCCAAAGCCCCTGTCAGCGGCCCTGGCTTTGGCAGCCATCGAACATCCCGAGATGCTGCACGACAGCCTGGAGCGCGTCGCCCTCTCGGGCTTTGCCGATGATCAGCTGACTCTTATCGCCAGCGAACTGGTGGCGCTCAGCATGGAGGCCGACACCCTGGACGAGGCCTCGGTGCGCCGCAGGCTTTCCGCCCGCGGCGTTGAGGACAGCGTGTTCGACCAGCTTCAGCGCGCCGCAGGCCGCGCCCGCGCCGCCTTCATGGATCCAGCCCTTGCGCCCGCCGAGGCCCGCGCCCTGTGGACCCGTGCGTTCGACGCCCTGATGGAGCTGGAATCGCTGGAGCGCGCCGTCGACCTGGCCAAGCAGGACGTCGACCGCGACGGCGACTTCGCCACCCTCAAGCGCCTCAAGGCCGACCGCGACCTGCTGTCCCGCGCCATAGGCTCAGGCGAGCTGTGGGGCCCGTCAACCGCACATTGACAGCAGGGCCGCTGATGCGCCTACTCGGCGGCGGGCAGTGGGGTGCTGATGGTAAGGTTCATCGTCGTCGTTCTGGGACTTGCGGCCATCTTCGCCGCCGTGATGGTGCTCATCGACGCCCGCCCGCGCGCGCCGCACAAGGCCGCCGAGCCTGTGGCCAAGGCCGCCCCGCCCCCGCCCGGCGGAAAGACCGGCCGGCCATCATTGATCACCAACCCCGACTGGGCCGAGCAGCCCAGCCCGGCGGACCTGACCCGGGCCTATCCACCTGAAGCTCTGCGTCGCGGCCTGGGGGGAAAGGCCACCATCCGCTGTACTGTTACGGCAAAAGGCAAACTTGCCGACTGCGAGCCCGTCAGCGAGGAGCCTGCAGGCTACGGTTTCGGCGCGGCGGCCATGAGCATGACGCCGCATATGAAGATGCGCCCGCAATTGCGCGATGGCGTTCCCGTCGGCGGGGCGAAGGTCTCCATTCCCATCGTGTTCAATCCGAGGTGAGGCGGTGATCAAATTCTCTCTAGCTCTGCTGGGCGCTCTTTCCGTTGGCTCGCTGTGCCAGGCGTCGCCGATCGTCATCACGAATCCCGACTGGGCCGCCCGCCCGTCGCCGCAACAGGTTGCGCAGGCCCATCCAGCCGACGCGCCACTCGGCGAGGTAGTGCTCAATTGCCATGTGGCGGCGGATGGAACGCTT